>JAFYNU010000375.1 GCA_017547975.1 Clostridia bacterium | reverse complement strand
GCCTTTTAAGCAGGGTGTCCCGCGTTCGAATCGCGGATGGATCACCAAAAACCCCGAACCGTTGGTTCGGGGTTTTTTTCGTTTTCCTTCATATTTTATGAGACCTTTTGCCCGTTGGAAGCGACTTATATGGTAGAGGGGAACCATCTCATTTGTCATTTCTATCCCATATTGATGCCGTTTTGATGCCAATCTGGTATTTCTTTCTAAAAATCGGCTATCAAGTTTATATAATCGGCAAATGGATTCTTTGTTCCCATTCTGCTACAATAAAGATAACAAAAAACGCTATGAAGTTTTCACGAAAGGAGTCCTCCATGAAACGTAACCGTCCCTGCGTTCTTTTTTCTTTATCCATCCTTCTTCTCTTCCTCATTGCGGGACTTTTGGCAGGATGCCATGACAGTGAATCAAAAACCCTTTCCTTTACTGAGTCGGACCCTCTCACCCAGACCGAACCCCTTCCTGAAGATAGTCAGCTTCCAACCGAAGCAACCCTCACTCCCGTTCCGGGGCATATTGTGATAGGAAAGATTTCCCTTGATGTCGGCGGCAAAAATACCGAGACGAATTTTTTCAGCAGCTACGCAAGCTCCAGCGGCGCTACCATAGAATTTAAGGAATATAACAGCGATAAAGCCCTGGTAGAAGCCGTTCGGGCAGGTGAAATCGATTTGATTATGGACAATAACCTGATTGCGCACCTACTGGCTTATGATGATCAGCTTTTTAACCTGGATCCCTACGTGAAGGATACCCTGGCCACCGGAGAATACTATGACAATATTCTGGAAGCCGGACGAATCCATGGAAAACTGCAGATTCTGGTACCCGGGTTTGGTATTGCCTCCAGTGTACAAGTCCCCGCCGGATTGGTCAAGGCGTTTGGTGAGGCAAAAAATCTCACCGAACTTCGAAATCTCTATGACAAACTGGAGCAAGAGTATCGCGGTGTCCGTTTGTCCGGGCTCGGTACCGATGGCATTGAGCCTCTTCTGGATGCATCTCTGAATCTGGAAAATATGCAGTTTGATACCTCCCCATACTGGGACAATCTTATTTCCCTGCTTTCTGCCATCCACCAGGATTCTCCGAAGGGGAATGTAGATCACACCCCCTTATTCACCTTTTATAACAGCGGCACTTTTGGAGATCCCATGGCGCATTATGAAGAATTCACGTTGGATGGTTCTCCCTATAGCCAATACGGCTCGAATGCCGCCTATATTCCCTTTTCCTTCCGGGAAGGGGAGGGATATGCCATTGATGGAAGATCCTATTGTGTACCCAAAAATTCCCCAAACCCCGAAGCGGCGCTCCATTTTATCAACTGGCTTCTGACCGAAGACGGACAAAACCAGATTGAATATTTCCGCCTTGGATGCCCCCTGCTAAAATCAATGGTACCAAAGTGGTATGCCTCCTGGCGTTCCTATCCGGACTATCACTATACCCTGGAGGAACAGATTGCCATTGGAGAGGCTTATGCCGCCCGGGCCGATCATTTGAGTATCTGTGACGGAATCTTGAGCCACACCACCGATATGCTGATAAGCGACCGCTGTTGGGACCAGGAAGAACGGGATCATATCATTGCTATGTATTCTTCCCATGCAGAACCATGGGCCGTCATGTTTGATTACTTGCAGTCTGAAGAGGCTCCGGCGGAAAAAATGCCATGGTTTTATGAAGATGGCACCTTCACCGATTGGCCGGAATACGTCAAGGGCTACGTGACAGCCTATCTGGCCGACCTGGGCTACGAACTACACTAACGGAAAGGATGGGACCATGAAACGAAGAAACCACTTGACAGCCTTCCTTTTGCTTCTTTGCCTATCTGTTTCGCTATTTTCCGGGTGTGGAAACTCGAAAAACAGCGTGGTAGGCTTTGAGGATTCCATCATTTTGAAGACCGATAAAGCCACCCAGGTGCCTCACGTCAGCAAAGTGGTTTTGGAATGGGAAAATATCCATGCTCTTCTTTTGGAAGAGGACGGCATATATCTTTACAGCGGAAAGAAAAAGACCCTGTTAGACGAAAATTATCCGCCCACTCAATTGGAAACGGCGGAGGATATCCCCGATGCCCGCTACGGAGACTATTCCATCCGGGATAATCTCCTTTACCGGGGGGATGAGGTCATGAAGCATCCTCTGGACCAGGACGATAACCTCCTGGGTTTTTGGGTACTGGATGGCATCACCTATCTGCTCGCCAATCGGGTGCTTTATGACAGCCAGGTGGTGGACGTTGCCATCTCCAGCGAATATCTGCTTTATCCCCTGTCGGACCAGGTGGAAAGAGGCATACTTCTGGAGGGTATCACCGGCGGTCTGTGGTCGCCGGTCACCGACGGCAGCAAAAACTATTGGATCAGCGGCAGTGAGCTTTACCGCACCGATGGACTCACGGTGGAGCATCTTGGAAATCTCTCCCTCATGGGAATCGATTATCAGACGGCGATAGAACTGCAGCCGGTTGCGGACGATCTTTTACTTGCATCCAACGGGCTTCTTTTCCACCTGACTCCGGGCGAAAATGACGTTACTATAACGCAACCTCAAGGCTATGGTAATATCATCATTGGTACCGCAGGTTATGCCTCCGGTCAATTGACCGAATTGGTGGCAAAATATAATATGTATTCACCAAACAAGGTGGAAATCAAGACCTATTCTGATCGTACCCAGTTGAATCTGGCCATCCTGATGGGAGAAGTGGATATGGTGGGCAGTGACGATGCGGGTCTCCTGCTCAACTATGCAAAGCGCCAGGTATTGGAACCCCTGGAAAACGTGATTGGTCCATTGCTGGCCTCCGGGGAGCTTGAGGCAAGTATTTTGGATGCCTGTCGCTTCCGGGACTCCACCTACATGATTCTTAATACCTATTCCATCATCGGGATGTTGATGCCCAAGGTCGCTTTGGAGGAAGCAGGCGGAAGCTTTGATACTATGACCGATCTGGTAAAAGCCCTGGACGGCCTGGAATTGCAAAATTTCTACTCCGGCTGGGAAAAGGATATCATTCTCAACCACTTTCTGTTCCACGGCGTCGCCTCCTGGGTGGATGACGAAAAGAATAGCTGTAATTTCGAAGACGAAAATTTCATCGCCATGCTGAAGCTGATCAACCGCTTCGCCTCCGACAAAGACCAGGTGGAAGCCAATTCGGTACCAGGTCAAACAGGATTATTTTCTCCCTATTGGGAAATCATAGACGTGCATTACGTGGGAAATCTTCGTCTGCGGTATGAGATCAGGGGAACCGAAAATCCCTTCACCCGCTACGGAACCGAGGCGGCTCTGTTTGCAAGTCCCACCTCCGGCGACGCAGGACTGACCATCGCCCCCGAGTATCTTTATGGAGTCCTGACCCAAAGTGAAAGAAAAGGAAGCTGTGCCGATTTTTTGAATTGGCTCCTTTCGGAGGAAACCCAGGCCATTGCGGTGGAACAAGGCTATTGGGGGTTCCCCATCCGACATAATCTTTTGGAAGCCTGGGTAGAAGAAACCGCACAGTATAGCTCCGAGAACAGCCAATATTCCTATGAAGAAGCCTACGATCACTATGACGACCTGTTTGATATGGTGGCCGCGGCCGACCATTTTGGCAGTGAAAGTCACAGAGCCATCACCGATGTCATCAAGGAGGAAGCCCTGCGTTACCTTAACGGGGAAATCACCCCGGAACAAGCCGCCGCCTACATTCAAAACCGCGCATCCCTCTACCTTGCTGAGCAGGGATGATATATACCGCCCCGTCTGCGTTATACCCTCCGCAGGCGGGGCGGCTTTCTTTTTTTACTCTGTGTACGTCTCCTTCCGCTTTTCTATTTTCGTTCCGGGATAGTAATGAGCCAATATTTCTTCGGCGTTTTTTCCCTCTTCTGCCAGACACTTGGCCCCATATTGACTCATGCCAACTCCGTG
>JAFYNU010000374.1 GCA_017547975.1 Clostridia bacterium | reverse complement strand
TTGTAAATAATTTTTCTGATTTTTTTCCCGAAAAAACATCCTCACGAAGACTCGTGAGGATGTTTTTCTACTATTTACTTTTCCACGGTAACACTGGCCCAATCGTCCTTGTCCCGGACCTTCATCACCTTGAAGCCCTGGGCTTCGGCCCCGGCGGTGATTTCATCCAACCGTTCCAGGATGATGCCCGAAAGCACCGCTCTGCACCCCGGCTTCAAAACCTTGTGCATAAAGGGCATAATGGCTAAGAGCACGTCGGCCACAATGTTGGCGGCCACCACGTCGTAGCCCTCCCCAATGGTTTCGATCAGTTCGGCATCACTCGTTACGTCGCCCACGTAGGTCTTGGCAGAAAGGTTTACGCGGCTGATATTTTCGTTTGCGATCCGCACGGCGTTTTCGTCAATATCCACGGCGGTCAGATCCCGGGCACCAAGCAAGCCCGCCGCCATGGTCAGGATGCCGCTGCCGCACCCCAGGTCCAGGAATCGGCAGTCTCCGGTGACAAGCTCCTCCAGGGCTTCGATGCAAAGCTGGGTTGTGGCGTGTCCGCCGGTGCCGAAGGAGGAGGCGGGGTCGATTTCCAAAACGGTTCTGCCCTGGGTGTCCTCCAGCTCTTCCCAGCTGGGTTTGATGATGAATTTATCCCCCACGGTGAAAGGCTTGAAATACTGTTTCCAGTTGTTTTCCCAGTCCTCTTCCCGCACGGTACCGACTTCCAGCTCCAGGGTACCAAACAGACCATCCTCGTCCCGCTCCTTGATTTCGGCAAGCACCCGCTTCACCTCTTCCAGCTGCTCGGCTCCCTGGGCGTTATTGGCCAGGTAGAGCTTCACGGCGCATTCCATGGTGGCCATGGCTTCCATCAGGTCCTCGTCCACGTAATCCCAACGGGGGGTGTTGCTGGCCAGAAAATCCTCAAAATCCGAAGCATCCTCAATGACAAAATTGGAAAGCCCTGCAATGGCCAGGGCCCCGGTGACGATATCGATTCCTTCGGTGGTGGTGCTGATTTTTATTTCTCTGAATTCCATTGTTCCTTCTCC
This sequence comes from Clostridia bacterium, assembly GCA_017547975.1. Taxonomy (GTDB): domain Bacteria; phylum Bacillota; class Clostridia; order Oscillospirales; family QAMX01; genus RUG11797. The sequence continues at coordinate 859 of JAFYNU010000374.1, read as the reverse complement.
ATTCCTTGGTTATGCTTCTATTGTAACCCGGATTCCATCGTAATGCAAGGCCTAAACTGTATTTTCCCAAAATTTCGTCAATTTCTTTTGAAATATTCCCGAAATAGCACTTGCAAAATCGCTTTTTTTATGCTATCATAAGTAGTACAGTTTTTTATGAAGTTTGGCTTGGAGGCTCAATATGGAAACTCTTAAACTCATCCTGGTTATTATCCAGTTTATCATGTCCCTTGCTTTGGTTGCGGTCGTCCTCTTCCAGAGCGGCAGATCCAACTCCCTGGGCAGCATTGCCGGCGTTGCCGACAGCTTCCTTTCCCGCGGCAAGGCCACCACTCTGGACGGCAAACTTTCCAAGGCTACCGCCATTGGTACCGCCGTTTACATGGTTCTTACCCTGGTGATCTCCCTGATCTGAGAATAGGTAAATAAAAAGGTACAAAAGGCGGAGAAAAATTCTCCGCCTTCTTGTTTTATTGTTGATGACGAAGCGTTTTTGTGGTATAATAGGCTCAAAGTGGCGTATTGTACCCGTTTCGCATCCGGGTCTTTTCCGGCTATCCCGACGCCATTCATTCTGGGGGAACGATTATGGATAAAAAGCTCCTTCGCATCTTCGAGCCTGTCATTCTTTTATATTTCGTGGTGATGGCAGTCTTTGCCTTCATCACCTTTTCGGTTAATTTCTGGTTGGGTATTGCCGAGGTTGCCTTTACGTTGCTTTCTGCTGGTCTCTATCCCGTGGTGATCTCCCGGCGGAAAAAACGCCTGATGAAGCTTCTGGAATCTTCCCTTCTCAGCGCCGATACCCTTTCCAGCAAGAGCATGTTCTCCTTTCCCCTTCCCATGACGGTGGTTCGTT
>JAFYNU010000373.1 GCA_017547975.1 Clostridia bacterium | reverse complement strand
CGGTGGAAGCCACCCTGGAAGCAGGGATGCGGGCATCCATTGCCACCTCCACCATGGATATGGGTTCCTTTATCACCGGCCAGATGAAGGACACCGTGGAGGGCAACCTGGAAAAGACCGGAAAGCTTTATCGCGATTGGCACAATGCCGGTGACGGACGGATCCACATCTGGTACGCCATGCGCCAGATCATGACCTGTTCCCCCGAGCTGGTGCGGGAAACCGCCAAGGCCGCCCGGGAAAGAGGCACCGGCGTTCATGCCCACCTGTGCGAGCATCGGGACGAGGTGCGCTTCTGCCTGGAAACCTACAAAAAGCGCCCGGTGGAAGTGCTCTTAGAAAACGGCATGCTTGCACCCAACTTCCTGACCGCCCACAACGTGGCTCTCACCGAACACGACATTTCCCTGATGAAGGAAGCCGACGTGAAGGTGATCCATTGTCCCGACTCCAACCTGACCAACCACGGCTTCTCCAAAACCCCCCGGTTCCTGGAGGAGGATATGGTGGTGGGTCTTGGCAGCGACGGAGCCAGCAGCTCCTGTTTGAACCTGTTTGACCAGATGAAGTTCTTACGCTACAGCATGACCGCCTACTGGGGTCTGCCGGTGTTTGATCCCATGGTCATGCCCTGCGATTCCCTCCTGCGGATGGTCACCATCAACGGTGCCCGCGCCATGCACCGGGAAGCCGAAATCGGTACCCTGGAGGTCGGCAAGAAGGCGGATATCATCACCCTGAAGGTGGCGGCTCCTCATCTGATGCCCACCTCCAACCTGGTGAAGTCCATCGTCACCGCCGCCGGTCCCGGGGACGTGACCGACTCGGTCATAAACGGCAAGCTGGTGATGGAAAACCGGGAAGTCCTGACCCTGGACGAGGAAAAGATCATGGCAGAGTGCAGTCAGCGCCAAAAGACGATTTTTGAGCGGGCAGGCATCTGACCCCGAATATCATGAATAAGAAGGAGGACCCCACGATGGGTTACTTAGACGGAACCATTAAGTCTGTATTCTATATCAAAAACGTGGAAGCTGTTGCCGATTATTACGCCGACGTTTACGGCCTTCCCGTGGTGAACACCTTCCCCGAAGGATGCGATATCCAAATGCTGGGGAATGGCTACATTCAGCTTCGCACCGACGAAACCGATATTCCCCAGGGCCCCGGTTCCCTTTGGATCCAGGCCAGAGACGTGGACAAGGTGTTTGACGAAGTCAGCGCCCACCCCAAGGCCAACATTTTCGAGGCGGTGGAAGACAAGTACTACCACGCCCGGGTCTACCGCGCCATCGACCCCGCCGGCAACGCCATGGCGGTGGTGGAATACGAAAAGGACCTGAAGACCTGGCAGGGTGTGGTCAGGAAGGGCGAATACTTCAACAAGGAATTCCGCAGTGTCATGTTTGTGGACGACCTGGATCGGTGCCACAAGTTCTACACCGAAACCATGGGCCTCAAGTGTGTCTACTCCTGGGACGAAGGCCCCGGTGACCGCGGCTTCAAGTATGAGCTTGCCGAAGGTAGCGACGCCTACCTGGAGATCCTCCATCGCATTCCCCTGATGCCCCAGGGTAAGGTTACCATCGAGCTGGGTGCCACCGATGCAGCGGCCTGCTTCGAAGCCCTGCAGGGCAAAACCGACGTGGTGGTGATGGATGCCCCCGCCAGGGATAGCCAGGGGAAGAGCTTCTTCCGTCTGCGTGACCCCGACGGCAACGCCCTGGTGATCCGCAACCGCTAACAAGATAAACCGCTCCGTGATACGGTGCTCATAAAAAGAGAAATCCGACCTATGGTTGTACATAGGTCGGATTTTTTGTTATGCACTGGCGCGATAGCGCCCAAGGCTCCCTTTGTCAGGGGAGCTGTCAGCCGTGCAGGCTGACTGAGGGGTAGTTATCTCTCCTCCCAGTCAAAAATCAAAGATTTTTGCCAGCCCCCTCTGACTTCGTTACACCGTTCGGGTGTGTTCCACCTCATGCCAATCGGGGGCATCGCATTCCTGCACCAAAATCCGCAGGGTGGGGGTGGTCTTCATATAATTTGCCACCGCGATGCAATCGGGCAGGCCGTCGGGAATGTAGACGCCGCAGTGGGGACGGTAGGTATCGGCGTGGTAATCGCCGCCGCTGGTCAGGATCAGGTTGTGCTCCATGGCGATTTCGGTGACGTCGTCCTCGTGGGAATTTTTGTAGATGGGGTGACAATTCACCTCAATGCCGTCCAGGTAGCGGGGATCCTGGGGGGTGGCGCCGCCCCGGTAGGGATGCCCCTGTACCAGGATGCCGCCGTATTCATGAATCAGGTCGGAAAGATCGGGCAGGGACAGCTGGAAAATCCGGGGGTTTTCCAAAACGAAGCTGGGTTCCACCCCGTAGATCAGCATGTGGAGCCGGGTATCGAAGTCCATGGTCAGCTCCACCCCGAAGTAAACCGCAAACCCCGCCTCGTCACCGCAGGCTTTGGCATATTCGTATTCCTTGACGTAGGCGGCGGCAAAGGCGGCCGCGTCGTCGTTTTCCAGGTAGCTTTTCTGGTAGTGGTTGGTGAGGATGATACCGCCCAGCCCCACCGATGTGGCGTGTTCGATCACTTCGGGGGCGGGGATACGG
>JAFYNU010000372.1 GCA_017547975.1 Clostridia bacterium | reverse complement strand
TGCAGAGTAATCATCAATTAGGAGCAATCGCTCTGCCGGGTTATTGGCGGGACGTAGGAACGCCGGAAGCCTTCCTTTCCGCTATGCGTGACGGATTGGACGGGCGCTGGAAAGTTCCTTTGCCCATTCCTTCCGCTGTGCCATCCCCCGGAATCTCGGTCGTCCCTCCTTGTTATCTTTCACCAAAGGCAAAAATCTCGGATGGAGTAAAACTCGGTCCCTATTCGGTGATCGGAGAACATGCTGTAATCGCCAAAAACGTTTCGGCATCCCATTCATATATAGATGGGAAGCTGGAAGAAGGGTCATCCCTTTTCGGCACCATTACCGATAAAGGAAGCCGTGTCGGATCCAACTCCACTTTACTTGGCGGCTGCATTGTAGGTGAAGGGGCCCTCTTGGGTCCGGGTTGTCTGGCGGAAAACAACGTTCATATATGGTGCCATTCGGTGGTGGAACGAGGCAGTCACCTTTTCCCCGGTCAGGATGCGGCTGGTTTGCTTTTCCGCCATCGTATTCAGATAAACCAAGGCCATATCCACCATTTGCATACAAGCGATCTGTCCGATCTTGCTTATAGCTTGTATCACGCAAACGTGAAAGAGATAGCTGTCGGATTCGATAAAGGCAACGCCGCCTCGTGTGTAAATGCCAACTGCTTTACATCAGTTTTCCTTTCATGCGGAGGTAAAGTCATTTGCCATGATTCGATCTGCGCCGCTACCGCAGCATGGATCGGTACGCAGCTAAAAACCGAGCTTTCCCTTTGGTTTTACGATGATTCGTTGTTACGGTTTAATTCCGCCGGCCGTATCGCCCAAGGGGATCGGTTACGCTTTCCCATATTATCCTATACCCATTCCGACGAAATAACACCGGAGCTTCCCCGCTTTTTGACGGGAGTCGATTTGCTTTTTCAAAAATCGCTTCGTTGCAGTAACCCGCTTCCTCTTCACGTTGCTTCGGCCGACCCCAAATTGATTCCCATTCTTCAGGAACTCGGTGCTACCGTTTCGCCCCCAAAGCATGGTATCCCGCTGTTATCCACCGACCTTCATGGTATCACTCTGCAACTGACCGACGAAAAGGGTTATGCCTTTACAAGAGATGAAGTCATACTATTGCTTCTTCTGTGTAGTATTCTATCGGGTTGTGATACCATATGCATACCCGATTCGGCCCCCGCCGCCGCTGAAGGATTAGCCAAAGAATACGGCGTACATGTAGATCGTGCAAATTCATCCGCCGACACCATTCCTGATTGTTTCTGTTACGGAGCATCTGCCGCTCTTCTTTTATTGCGTACGCTTTCACAAACCGGTCAATCGCTTTCTGATTTTGCCGCATCTATTCCGCCATGCTTCACCGTTACCAAAAGCTTCCGTGTTCCCGGCGGTCGTGTAGCCGCTTTAAATCGTTTTCAAAATGCCACATGCGATTATTTACGCTACCCCGGAAAGGGCGTTCGAATTGGCATACAAGGTTCCTCTGTATGGTTACACGCATCCGACATGGAGGATTTTATGGTACTCAAAACCGAAAGCACCAAGGAAGAAATGGCAAGAGAGCTTTGCGATTTTTATTCTCGTCTGCTCTCTTCTCCGGAATTTCCAAATTCCTCCCCTCCGCAGGATTTGTCGTAAGGAATTTCTTTACAATTTTCCGTTGGTGTGATATAATGAAGTATCAACTTGTTAAATTGATCCCGTTTTCCCTGCTAAACCGATCTTTACCGCTCTACGGAGCGGTACATATACATACAATTTCACACCTGCTTACGGCATGAAATGCCGCAAGTCTATTTATTATTGCTTTACTACAGAATAGGAGATTATATGGCTAAATCACTTAAAATTATCCCCCTTGGCGGTTTGAATGAAATCGGTAAAAACATGACCGCCTATGAATACGGCAATGACATTATCGTTGTGGATGCCGGCGTTGCGTTTCCGGATGACGAAATGTTCGGTGTTGACCTGGTGATCCCCGACATCAGTTACCTGATCAAAAACAAAAAGCGTGTTCGCGCAATCTTTATCACCCACGGACACGAGGACCACATCGGTGCAATCCCTTACGTTATGCGGGATTTGGATTGTCCGATTTATTGTACCCGTCTGACCGCCGGTATTGTTGAAATACGCCTGATTGAGCACCAGATGTTAGATCGAGTTGAACTGATTCGCTTTGATGCCGGTGACGTGATGGAGGTTGGGTGCTTCACCGTGGAAGCCATTCACGTGAACCACAGCATCGCCGACGCAGTCGCCTTCGCTATTACCTGCCCGGCAGGCGTTGTGGTACAGACCGGTGACTTCAAGATCGACCTGACCCCCATTCAGGGCGGCATGATTGACCTGACTCGTTTTGGTGAACTGGGGCAAATGGGTGTCGACCTGCTTCTGTCCGACTCCACCAACGTGGAACGGGAGGGCTATGCCATGTCGGAACGTATGGTGGGACGTTCCCTTGAAGCCCTGTTTGATGGGTGCGACAAGCGAATCATTGTATCCACCTTCGCTTCCAACGTACATCGTATCCAGCAAATCATCAATGCCGCCTACAAATATGGCCGCAAGGTGGCCGTTACCGGCCGCAGCATGGAAAATATTTTGAACGTGGCTTCGGGGCTTGGCTACATTGATATTCCCTTTGATACCCTGATTGACCTGAACAAAATCAAACAGTATCCTCCCAACAAGCTCTGCATCATTTCCACCGGTAGCCAGGGCGAACCCATGTCGGCTCTTTACCGTATGGCCTTCTCCGGCCACCGCCAGATCACCATTTCAGACAGTGACATGGTCATCCTCTCTTCCTCCGCCATTCCCGGCAACGAGAAGTCCATCTACCGTTTGATCAATGAACTCTTCCGCAAGGGTGCTGAGGTGGTTTATGAAAAGCTGGATGCCGTCCACGTATCCGGCCACGCCTGCAAAGAAGAATTGAAAATGATTCTTTCTTTGACCAAACCCAAGAACTTCATGCCGGTTCACGGTGAATACCGCCATCTGAAGACCCATGCTACACTTGCCGAAATGTGCGGCGTTAACCGCAAAAACATCTTTTTGAACGAAATCGGCCGTGTCCTCGAACTTTATCCCGACGGTAGCTGTAAGCTTAACGGCACCGTTCCCTCCGGAAAGCTCCTGGTGGATGGCTACGGCGTGGGTGACGTTGGGTCGGTGGTTCTCCGCGATCGAAAGCTTCTCTCCCAGGATGGCCTGATTACCGTGGTAGTAGCCATCAGTACCGCCGATGGTTCTCTTGTTGCCGGACCCGATATTGTATCCCGTGGCTTTGTTTACATGAAGGAAGCCGAGGAACTGCTGGACGAAATCCGGCAGACTGTCATCGAAACCGTCGGTGCCTGTCAGCGCATGAATATTGCCGATCCCATTACCATCAAGGGTAACATCAGCGACGAGGTAAAGGAAATCCTTTATCACAAAACCAAGCGCAGCCCCATGGTTCTGCCGGTGGTTATGATGGTATAACCAAAGATAAAAAACCAATCCCCCATTGCTCCAAACAACGGGGGATTTCTTTATGCCTGATAGATCCAGTTTTCGTTTTTTTGCGGTCTTTTGCTTGCTTTTGCCGTTAGATTTCCGCAAGTCACCGAGATCAGCTCCTCATCCAGAAATACCTTTGTCTCATCCATCGAAGTTCCATCCATGGAAATCGCTATAGCCGCATAGGCAGATTGGATTTGATCAAGCTTAATTTCCCTGTCTTCACCGGCGTACCAGACAATA
>JAFYNU010000371.1 GCA_017547975.1 Clostridia bacterium | reverse complement strand
TTCATCCTGTCCATTCCCACCATTCTCGCCGCATTTTTCATGGAACTTATCAAAAATTTCGATACCATTGACACCAGCCTCTTCGGCCAATACGTGGTCGGCATGATTACCGCCGCCCTGGTGGGTTACCTCGCCATCTGGATGGTCCGTTACGTTTCCAGTAAGGGCCGTTTCTCGGTCTTCTCCCTCTATTGTGCCGCCATGGGTATCTTCACCATCGTGTGGTCGCTGGTTGTCGCCTGATCGTTCAACAAAGGAGAGAGTTATGCCAGAGCAAAAGAAAAAGAAATCCGCCGGAACCCGTTCTTCCTCCCGGTCAAACAGCAAAAGCAGAGCCAAGACCAAGCAGGTCAAGGAGCAATCCAGCTGGGAAATGAGCGTTTCGGGGATCGCGGCCGCCTTGATGGTGGCTTCGGCCCTTCTGTTCCTGCTGGATATTTTTGGGGTGGACGCCGTTTTGATCGGCGCCTACGCCAAGCTGATGAAGGGACTTCTTGGCGTTGGGTATTTTGTTCTGCCCTTCTGCTTTTTGTGGTGCGCCTGGGAGCTGGTGGTTACCAGTGACCAGCATCGCCGGAAGAGCCAATGGATTTCCCTGCTTCTCTTCCCGATTTTGATCGGGGCTTGGGGACACCTTTTCACCGTATTTCAGCCGGCTTACGTAACCGGCAATATGGATCGACTCTACGACCACGGCACCAAATTGAAGGCGGGCGGGGTTCTGGCTGGTCTCGCAGCCGACGGAATCTCCTACCTGATTTCTCCCTATGGCCTTGCGGTGCTCCTTTTGGTTTGCACCTTCGTGCTGGCAGTGTATATGGTGAAACTGCGTCTGCGGGACGTGGTGGGCCATTTGTTTGATACGGTTCGTGATAAGTCCTCCTGGCGGGAAGACCGCCGGGCCGCCCGGGAAGAGGAACGCCGTGCCGAATGGGAAGAGACCCGCCGCAAACGCCAGGAAGAATGGGAAAAAAAGAAGGAATACATTCCTGCCCCTGCCAATACCGATCCTGTGAATCCCAGTGATTTCAATCTGCCCCTGGACAAGGAGCGTCCCCGTCCCAAGGGCGTGTTCAAAAATCATGAAGAACCCGCAGAAGAACCCGGCGGCGAATTTCCCTTCCCCATGGCGCCGGAGGAAGAACCTCAGCCCATGGATTTTGTGGTGGACCAGTCCACCGGTGAGGTGATTGAGGAACCGCTCCCTGTGGAACCCACCCCCAAAAAGGTGGAACCCATTACCATGGTGGACGAACCCTTCGTGGTGCCCGAATTGGATATGGACGAGCCTGCCCCCGAACCCGCTCCCGCCCCGGCGCCTGTTGTGGAGCCTGCCCCCGAACCCACCCAGGAACCGGTGGAGGAAGGGGAGGAGGACGAGATCACCGACGACATGATCTACGAATACAAGGAGGGGGACGAGGGCATCATGCTGGACGAGGTTGGCATCAACCAGGCCGATATCGAGCATGACGAAACCAAAGTTTCCTCCAACCTGCGCCCCAGCGAAGCCGAAAAGCTTCGCCAGGCGGCCGAACGGGCAAAGAATGCCCCGCCGCCCTACCAAATGCCCTCCATCGACCTGCTGAAAAAGGAAGATTCTACTCCCTCTCCCGCATCGGAGGAGGAGATCAAGTTCAATGCCCGCCGTCTGGTGGAAACCCTGGCAAGCTTCAATATCGACGCCAAGATCACAAACGTCATCCGGGGTCCCAGTATCACCCGTTACGAGGTCCAGCTCAAGCAGGGCATCCGTTTCAGCAAGCTTACCAGCCTGTCGGACGATATCGCCCTGGCCCTGGCGGCCCAGTCGGTGCGCATTGCCGCCATCCCCGACAAGGTTTCCATCGGTATCGAGGTGCCAAACAAGAACGTCAGCACGGTCTACATCCGGGATTGCATCGAAAGCAACGAATTTGCCCAGAATCCCAGCAAGGTGGCCTTCGCCCTGGGCAAGGACATCACCGGCAAGGTGATCGCCTGGGACATTGCCAAACTGCCCCACATGCTGGTGGCCGGTACCACCGGTTCGGGTAAATCGGTTTGCGTCAACTCCCTTCTCATCAGCCTTCTCTACAAAGCTACCCCCGATGAAGTCAAATTCATCATGATAGACCCCAAAATCATCGAATTGGGGGTCTATAACGGCATTCCTCACCTGATGACTCCGGTGGTTACCGACCCGAAAAAGGCCGCCGGTGCCCTGCAATGGGCGGTGTATGAAATGATGCGCCGCTACAAGCAGATGGCCGACCTGGGGGTCCGCTCGGTGTTCGAATACAATGCCGAGGTGGAACGCCGCCACGCCGATCCCCAAAACGAGTACGATCCCGAGCTGAAGAAGCTGCCCCAGATCGTTATCGTGGTGGACGAGCTGGCAGACCTGATGCTTTCCAGCCCCAAAGAAGTGGAAGAAGCCATTTGCCGCATTGCCCAGATGGCCCGTGCCGCCGGTATGCATCTGATCATTGCTACCCAGCGCCCCTCCGCCGACGTCATCACCGGCCTGATGAAGGCCAATATCCCAAGCCGTATCGCCTTCTCGGTTTCCAGCGCACTGGATTCCCGTATCATTCTGGATACCCAGGGGGCCGAAAAGCTCATCGGTAAGGGGGACATGCTTTTCTCTCCCATTGGTGCCACAAAGGCCATTCGTATCCAGGGCTGCTTCATCAGCTCTTCGGAGATCGAGGCGGTTTGCGCACACGCCAAGCGTTTCGGATCCCCGGAATACGATGCCGGCGTTCTGGAGCATATCGAAAAAGCCAGCGAGGCCATTGGCCGCACCGGCAAAAAGAACGTGGATCACGACGAGGATGGGGATTCCTCCCCGGATGCGGAAGATCCCATGCTCTACGAAGCCATCGACGTGGTGATGGAAAGCCAGATGGCATCCGCCTCCGGCCTCCAGCGACGGCTGAAGCTGGGTTACACCCGTGCCGCCCGCCTGATTGACATCATGGAGGAAAAGGGCATCGTTGGCCCCTTCCAGGGCAGTAAGCCCCGGGAAATTCTCATGTCCAAAGACCGCTGGATGGAAATGAAAGCCAACCGCGGCGAATAAATATACCGCAAGGTATGAACTTGGAGGATCGTATGAAACGGTTCGTCAGTATTTTGTTAGTATTTGTGTTGTGTCTGTCCATGCTGCCCACCTCGGTTACCGCAGAAGGAACGGTAACGGCAAAAGAGGAGGGTTTTTCAGATATTCCATTTTCAAATGGATATACAGGATTTTGTATTGACGCTACTTTACATGGCGCAACTTATAGCGATCAATTCACAATGGCCGGTACAACGGTGGCGACAAACAATAAATCGGGAGAGAATGTTTCACAGAAACTGAAAGTCTTATTTACGCAATGCTTTGATGATTTGTTTGTACCCGATGTTGATGGGGGGTATATATTAGACTCCTTAAAAGCGGATTCAACGCTGCAAAGTGCAATATGGAAAATAACCGATGATGGATATGTTTGGGGAGACTCCAAGGCAATCGTAGACAAGGTCAATGCTTACACAGGTCCGACGATTCCCGATGAGGGCTATCAACTGACTTTGGAAAATGGGGACGTAATTACGTTCTATTTCATGGTGTTGGAGCCGGATAAAGACGGTGTGCAAAGCTTCTTCGCCTACAAAATTACGGTTACGCAAGAGCCTCCCCATGAACACGTTTACAGTGAGGAATGGAAGTCGGACGACACCAAACATTGGCATGAATGCGAATGTGGTGACAAGAAGGATGAAGCCGGCCATACTGAAGTGACCGACAAAGCGGTAGCCCCGACCTGTACCGCAACCGGGCTGACCGAAGGCAGCCATTGTAAAACCTGTGGCGAAACCATCGTAGCTCAGGAAGTGGTAGCCGCTCTTGGCCATACTGAAGTGACCGACAAAGCGGTAGCCCCGACCTGTACCGCAACCGGGCTGACCGAAGGCAGCCATTGTAAAACCT
>JAFYNU010000370.1 GCA_017547975.1 Clostridia bacterium | reverse complement strand
TTCCAGATATACACCGCCAGGAGTACCGTGAGAATGAAGCGCACCCAGGGCAGGAACTGGGACCCGTAGAAGGGCAGACCCAGCATGGTGATCGGCTCGAACTTTTGGAAAACGCTCAGGAAGAAAGTACCGAAGGAGGCCCCCAGGAAGGCCAGGATGTTGGCACCAAAGTTCCAGAAGAGGTAGTAAACGTCCCGATCCCCCTTGGGCAGGTTCACGTAGAAGAGGTTGGCATAGGTTAAATTCAGCCCGGTGCAAACCAGACCGCAGTAGATCGAAACCAGCACGTACCACCACAGGGTGGTGCTGGTGGTGAAGTTGTAGGTGGTTTCGCACACCGCCTCCAGGAGGAAACAGGCGCAAAGCATTTTGTGCCAGCCAAACCGGGCGATCAGCCGCCGCCAGAAGGGCAACATGAAGAGATTCCCGATCATGCAGAAAATGCTGGTGGTAAGGGTCATCAGGTAGGGCATACCCACCGTATCCAGCAGGTAGTAGTTCCAGGTGGCACTGTTGGTATTGGCAATGAAGTTCCAAATGAAGCATACGCCGCACCAGCACAGGAATTTCTTTTGCTGGAAGGGCAGGGTCACCACATCCCGGAGCTTGGGGACAGCACTGGAGTATTCGTAGGGCCATTCCTTGGGGAAAGCATAGACCAAAATCCCCCCAAATACAAACAGGCCAAAGGCCACGTAGCGCAGGGTCACAATCAGCTGATCCTGTCCCCCGGCGGAACCCAGGGAGTCGGCCGCCACAGCCGTCACCACCGCCGCCACCGTGGACACCACACTGCCCACCATATTCTGGAAGGAAAAATAGATATTTCGCCTTTCGTTTTCCTCCGGAACAAAGTGGATGTGCCAGGCCATGGCCCCGGGCCCCAAAAGGGCGTTGGTCATGCTGCCCAGGAGCATGAAGACGATGAACCAGATGGTTCTGGCCCCAGGATCCTTCACAAACATGGGCATAACGGTGGTGGCAAATACCACACAGAAATAGTAGAAGATGTGGTTGAACATCAAAAGCGCCCGGCGGTGCTTGAAGCGTCGGAGGAATTTTGGGGACAGAAGTCCCACAAACCAGGCCAGGTAGGAGGCAAAGGAAATGATACCTACCCGGACGATGTCGATGCCGCTTTGGGCCAAAAAGGAGGTATAGAAAACGCCGGTGATGAATACGTTGGCCAGGTTTGCCGTGAAGGTATTGATAAGAAGCAGGGAGCTACCCTTGCTTTCGGGGGTGCGGAAATTGAACACCTGGCAAAAGTCCGAATCGAGGAACCGTTTTTTGAGAATTGCAAACATACGTCATGCCACCTTTGCGGCAAAATTTGCTCCGTAGCCTTGAACACTTCCGGAAGTGGCGTTATCATAACACAACCGCGACTCTTTTGCAAGGGGGAATTTTTCTCCTTCCCGTTATCTGCGCCATCAAAAATGCCGGGCTTTTTCTACGCAAAGTCCGGCATTCGTTTCAGTCTTCTTTTGTGGTATAGGGTGTGATTTTCCAAATATACAGCGCCAAAAGCACTGTCAGCACAAAACGAACCCAAGGCAGGAACTGGGATCCGTAGAAGGGAAGTCCAAACATGGTGATCGGCTCAATTTTTTGGAACAAACTCAGGAAGAAGGTTCCAAAAGAGGCTCCAAAGAAGGCCAGCACGTTGCCCCCCAGATTCCAGAAGAGGAAGTAAACATCCCGGTCCCCCTCCGGCAGATTGGCATAGAAAATATTGGCATAGGTCAGATTCAGTCCACTGAAAATCAACCCGCAGTAAACCGAAACCAGCACATACCACCACAGGGTGGTGCTGGTGGTAAAATTATAGGTGGTTTCGCAAACCGCTTCCAGGAGGAAGCAAACGCAAAGCATTTTATGCCAGCCAAACCGGGCGATCATCCGCCGCCAGAAGGGTAACAGAAACAGATTGCCGATCAGGCAAAAAATACTGCTGGTCAGGGTCATCAGGTAGGGCATTCCTACCGTGTCCAGCAAATAATAGTCCCAGGTTGCACTGTTGATGTTGGCAATAAAGCTCCAGATAAAGCAAACGCCGCACCAGCAAAGGAACTTCTTCTGCTGCAGGGGAAGCCGAATGACGTCCCGAAGCTTCGGTTCGGCGCTGGAATATTCATAAGGCCATTCCTTCGGCAAGCCGTAAATCAGAATAACCCCCACAACAAACAGGAAGAAGGCCGCATACCGCAGGGTCACGATCAACGTCTCCTGTCCGGCGCCCCCCGTCAGCGAGTCGGCCACCACCGCAGTCACCACCGCCGCCACGGTAGAAACCATACTGCCGGCCAGGTTTTGGAAGGAAAAATAAATATTGCGCTTTTCGTTTTCCTCCGGAATAAAATGAATGTGCCAGGCCATGGCGCCCGGACCAAACAGCGCATTGACCATGCTCCCCAGCAGAATAAACACGATAAACCACAGGGTACGGGCATCCGGGTCCTTCACAAAATTGGGCATGACCGTGGTGGCCAGGATGATGCAGGAATAGTAAAAAATATCGTTAAACAGCAATAGTGCCCGACGGCGCTTGAATTTCCGAAGCACCTTCGGAGACAGAAGTCCCACAAACCAGGAAAGGTAGGTTGCAAAGGAGATCACGCCGACACGAACGATATCGATCCCATTCTGCACCAAAAAGGAGGTGTAGAAAACACCGCTGATGAAAACATTGGCCAGATTTGCCAGAAAGGTAAAGATCAAAAGCAGCGAGCTTCCCTTGCTTTCCGGGGTTCGAAAATTGAAAACCTGGCAAAAATCGGAATTCAGGAAACGCCTTTTCAAAATTGCAAACATAAGTCATCCTTGGTACATAAAATTCCATCCGCTTCTGGGAATTGGTGATATCATAACACACTCGATCCCCCCTTTGCAAGGGGATTTTTCATTTCTCACCGGCTCCCGCTTTACACCCCCATCCATTCATGTTATAATTTGGGAGAGGTGATGAAAGCATGAAGAAAATTACAGTGGATTCATCCCGCACCACGGGTAAACTGGACCGTTATTTTGCCCGCTGCGTCAGTGCATCCCGGGCTTATTTGCTCTTACGGGCCGACCACCGGGAACACTTGAAAATGGTTCACGATACCTGCGGATTTGAGTACGTCAGATTCCACGGTCTTTTGCAGGACGATATGGGTATTTACCGTCTCTCCAAAAACGGAGAACCCATCTACAGCTTCCAATACTGCGATGAAGTGTACGACTATCTGCTGGAAATCGGCATGAAGCCCTTTGTGGTGTTCGATTTCATGCCGGAAGCTTTGGCCAGCGGAGACAAGACCATATACTGGGAAAAATCCAATATCACGCCTCCCGCCGATTACGATGCCTGGCAGGAACTGATTTACCGCATCACCCGGCACTTCACCCTCCGCTACGGAGCAGAGGAAGTCAAAACCTGGTTCTTCGAAGTGTGGAACGAACCCGACGGCTGGTTTTTCACCGGCGACCGGGAGGAATACTTCAAACTGTACGAAGTCACTGCCCGGGCGGTGAAGGCGGTGTGCCCCGATTACAAAATCGGCGGCCCCTCGGTGGCAGGCGCCCACGATTGGCTTCCCGCCCTGCGGGATCATTGCCGCGAGCATAACATCCCTCTGGATTTTCTTACCGCCCATTCCTATTGCCTGACCGACCACACCCCCGGCGTCAAAAGCGATGCCGACTGCCATGTTCCCACCTGGTCCCCGGGTACTCCCTGGCCCCTTTCCAACCTGAAGCTGGTGCCCGGCGGTGCCACCCAAAGCGTGGATCACGTGTTGGAGGTTATGAAGGATGACCCTATGGAGATCCATTACACCGAATGGGGGCTGACCTTCTGCTACTGGGACCCCCTGCACGATTCCTATCGGGCCCCCTCCCACATGCTCCGGGTGTTGAAGGATTGCATGAATAAAATCTCCTCCCTGTCCTTTTGCGAGGTGTCCGACGTATTTGAGGAGGACGGCCCTCCCACCACCAATTTCCATGGCGGCTTCGGCCTTTTGACTCTTCAGGGCATCCCCAAACCCTCCTATTTTGCCTACCGCTTCCTGGCCATGCTGGGGGATACGCAGCTCTTCTGCCCCGACGAGAACACCCTGGCCACCCAAAGCAATACCGGTTACCAGATCCTGACCTGGAACTGCGATCACTTCCAAAAGGAGGAAAATATCCTCTACTTCGGTCAGGATATCCCCCCGGAGGAACAGGAAGACCTGCTCCTGACCCTTGAATCCCCCCTTCCCGGCCGCTATACCGCCAGACTTTACGCCGTAGGCTACGGCATAAACGACCCCTACACCACTTTCCTCCATACCGAGTACGAGGACTCTCTGTCCCGGGATCAGGTACGGCACCTGAAGGAGCAAACCGACGGCCGTCCCATTTGGGAAGCCACCCTGGAGCTGGATGGTTCCCCCTTTTCCAAAACCATCCCCCTTCGCACCAACGAAGTTTACCTATTGACCCTGGAACGACTCTGACTTGCCAAGGAGAATACCCCCCATGTCCGAACCAAAACCCAAATCCAATCTGTTTCGGTCCCTGTTTGCCCTGCGGGGCAACCAGCGGGCCTGCGTTTACACCGAGCCCCTGTGGGGCATCCCCTACAACCTCTACTCCCCCTACGCATCCCTGTTCATGGTAGCTCTGGGGGTATCTGACCAGCAGATCGGCTTTCTGC
>JAFYNU010000369.1 GCA_017547975.1 Clostridia bacterium | reverse complement strand
TGTTGAATATTCAACAGAAATCCTGTTCCTATTATAGTATAATCCAATCAGAAAAACAAGAAGGGACAGGAGAAGAGATATGATTCGCAAGATAATCCGTATTGATGAAGATAAATGCAACGGCTGCGGCGCCTGCGCCGCCGCCTGCCACGAAGGTGCCATCGAAATGGTGAATGGCAAGGCCCGCTTGACCCGGGAGGACTATTGTGACGGGTTGGGGGATTGCCTCCCCGCCTGCCCCACCGGCGCCATCACCTTTGAAGAACGGGAAGCCCCGGCATACGACGAAGGCGCGGTGCTTCAGGCCAAGGCCGAAAAGGCCGGGATTCAGATTCCCATGGGTTGCCCCGGCACCCGATCCAAAGCCCTGAAGCGGGAGCCCCAGGCGCAAGCCCCCGCCAAGGCGGCAAACGTGGCAAGCCAGCTTGCCCAATGGCCCTGCCAGATCAAGCTGGTGCCGGTGAATGCCCCCTACTTCGAGGGTGCCAACCTGCTCATCGCCGCCGACTGCACCGCCTATGCCTACGGCAATTTCCACCAGGATTTCATCCGCAACCACATCACCCTCATCGGCTGTCCCAAGCTGGACGAGGGGGACTACACCGAAAAGCTCACCCGCATCATCCAAAACAACAACGTCAAGTCGGTCAAGATCGTACGCATGGAGGTTCCCTGCTGCGGCGGACTGGAAATCGCCGTGAAGCGGGCCCTGATGCAAAGCGGCAAATTCATCCCCTGGCAGGTGGTCACCATCACCACCGACGGCCAGATTCTGGAACAATAACCACCCTTACCCGATATATCAATGGAGGAAAAAGTCATGAAAATCACAAGCGATATCCGCTACATCGGCGTCAACGACCACAAGGTAGACCTGTTCGAGGGACAGTATGTGGTTCCCAATGGCATGAGCTACAACTCCTACGCCATTATGGACGAGAAGATTGCCATCATGGACACCGTGGACCAGAATTTCACCCACGAATGGCTGGATAACATCCAGGCCACCCTGGAGGGCCGCACCCCCGATTACCTGGTCATCCACCACATGGAGCCCGACCACTCGGCCAACATTGCCAATTTCATCAAGGCCTACCCGAGTGCTAAGATCGTGTCCTCTGCCAAGGCCTTTGCCATGATGAAAAACTTCTTCGGCACCGATTTTGCCGAACGTCAAATCGTGGTTGGTGGCGGGGATTCCCTGTCCCTTGGTAAGCACAACCTGGTCTTTGTCACCGCCCCCATGGTCCACTGGCCGGAGGTCATCGTATCCTACGATACCACCGACAAGGTGCTCTTCTCCGCCGACGGCTTCGGCAAGTTCGGGGCGCTGGACGTGGAAGAACCCTGGGCGGATGAGGCCCGCCGGTATTTCATCGGCATCGTCGGCAAATACGGCGCCCAGGTGCAGAATTTGCTCAAGAAGGCCGCCACCCTGGAAATCGAAAAAATCCTGCCCCTCCACGGCCCCATCCTCACCGAAAACCTGGGCTACTACCTGAACCTCTACAACACCTGGTCTTCCTATCAGCCGGAGGAAGACGGCATTGTGGTTGCCTACACCTCGGTCTACGGCAACACCAAGAAGGCTGTGATGCAGTTCGCGGAAAAGCTCAAGGCCAACGGTTCCCCCAAGGTTGTGGTTTACGACCTGGCCCGCTGCGACATGGCCGCCGCCGTGGAGGATGCCTTCCGCTACAGCAAGCTGGTGCTTGCCACCACCACCTACAACGCCGATATCTTCCCCTTCATGCGGGAATTTATTGACCATCTCACCGAACGCAACTTCCAGAACCGCACGGTTGGATTCATCGAAAACGGCTCCTGGGCTCCCATGGCCGCCAAGATCATGAAGGAAATGCTTTCGGGCAGCAAGAACCTGACCATTGCCGAACCCGCTGTCCGCATCCTTTCGGCACTGAACGAGGAAAGCGCTACCCAGCTGGATGCCCTGGCCGCCGACCTGTGCCAGGATTACCTGGCCCGCCAGGACGAAACCGCCAACAAGAACGACCTGACCGCCCTCTTCAACCTGGGCTACGACCTCTACGTGGTGACCTCCAACGACGGCAAGAAGGACAACGGGCTCATCGTCAATACCGTCACCCAGGTTACCAATACCCCCAACCGCATTGCGGTGGCCATCAACAAGGAAAACTACTCCCACCATATCATCAAGCAGACCGGCATCATGAACGTGAACGTGCTCTCCACCGATGCCCCCTTCGCCGTGTTTGAAAAATTTGGCTTTGAAAGCGGCCGCAACGTGGATAAGTTCGCCGGATGCACCCCCCTCAGAAGCGACAACGGCCTGATCTTCCTGCCCCGGCACATCAATTCCTTCCTGTCCCTGAAGGTGGAAAGCTACGTGGATCTGGAAACCCACGGTATGTTCATCTGCCAGGTCACCGAAGCCCGGGTCCTTTCCGACAAGGAAACCATGACCTACACCTACTACCAGGAAAACGTGAAGCCCAAGCCCGAAACCGAAGGCAAGAAGGGCTACGTCTGCAAGGTTTGCGGTTACGTTTACGAAGGGGATACCCTGCCGGAAGACATCGTTTGCCCCCTGTGCAAGCATGGTGCCGCCGATTTTGAGCCCATTCAATAAAATTTGATTATAAAAGGAGAAAACGGTTATGGTAAACCCCAAGGTACACGCACTGTTGAATCAGCAGATCAACAAGGAATTCTACTCCGCCTACCTCTACCTGGAATTTTCCAATTACTTCAAGGCCAAAAGCCTGGATGGCTTTGCCAACTGGTACATGGTCCAGGCCCAGGAGGAACGGGACCACGCCATGCTCTTCTACACCTACCTGCAGAATGAAAACATGGCGGTGACCCTGGAAGCCATTGACAAGCCGGATAAGACCTTTGAATGCGACATGGACGTACTGAAGGCCGGGCTGGAACACGAGATCTACGTTACAAGCCTCATCAACGACATCTACGCCGCCGCCTACGAAGGACGGGATTTCCGCACCATGCAGTTCTTAGACTGGTTTGTGAAGGAACAGGGGGAGGAGGAGACCAATGCCAACGACTTTATCTCCAAACTGGAACTCTTTGGCTCGGACCCCAGAAGCCTTTATCTCCTGAATCAGGAGCTGGCCGCCAGAGTTTACACCGCACCCTCCCTGGTGCTGTAACAATTGGGAAAGGAGGATTTGCCATGAAGTACGTATGCGTTTGTGGTTGGGAATACGACGAAGCCCTGGGCGATGAGGACAACGGCATCGAACCCGGCACCCCCTTTGAAGAACTCCCCGAAGATTTTGCCTGTCCCCTGTGCGGCCTGGGCAAGGAAATGTTTGAAGAAGCGTAAATCAATGGACAGTTGACAATGGACAATTGACAACGTCGGAAGGGCGGCCCTCAGGGGCCGCCTTTTTTGTGAGGCGTCCGTTTCCCGCATTCCATTGTTCATTGATTTGTGGTATAATACCATCAAAACAACGCAAAGGAGGCTATGCCAATGCCAGCCATCCGCAAGGCGGGGGAGATTCCCGCCCAAAATTTTGATCAATGTCACGACGGGGTGGGGACTCTGTTTTGCCGCTCGCTTCTGGACGGGCAGGGGGCAAGAACCATCGAGTTCATGCACCACGACGTGATTCCCGCAGGGGTCACCATCGGCAACCATCCCCACGATTGGAGCGAGGAGGTTTACTATCTGGTGTCCGGCCGGGGAATCCTGACCTACGACGGGGCGGACTACCAAATGGAGCCCGGGGATCTGTCGCTTTGCACCCCGGGACACAACCACGGCTTCCGGGCGGAAACCGAATGCCTCTTGATCGTGGTGGGAGCCAAGGTGAATGGATAACATCCTTCCCATTCGGGCAGTCACGGGAAAATCCGCCGGGAAGAGCATGAAAGCCCAGGAAAAACAACACCAAAAACCCGACTCTACTGCAAGGAGAGTCGGGTTTTTCAATTCTACCGGGTTTGGGTGGGAATTAGAGTGACGTCGGCCAGGAGTAGATTGACGAAAACGGGGCGGTGCGGATATACTATGAGGTAGTTTCGAGACAAGGAGAAATACC
>JAFYNU010000368.1 GCA_017547975.1 Clostridia bacterium | reverse complement strand
TCCCCCTGCTCCACGAAAAGGCGGAACGGATGACCTTCTCGGATGACTTCTGGCTCTATAAAATCCCTGGCAAGGATCCCGCCCGGAATATCCTGCTTATGTCCCACCATGATGTGGTGCCGGTTCCGGCGGACGAAAGCTGGGATCACGACCCCTTCGGGGGCGAGGTGGTGGATGGGGCCATGTTTGGCCGCGGCACCGCCGATACCAAGGGTTCCCTGTGCGGCATTCTTTGCGCCGTGGAGGGGATGCTGGCGGATGGGGTGACCCCGCCGGTGAATCTTTACGTGGCCTCCTCCCACAATGAGGAGCTTGGGGGCGACGGCGTCACCACCGCCCGGGAGTACTTCCTGAAAAATGGCATTCGCTTCGAGGTGGTGCTGGACGAAGGGGGCGCCATTGTGGATCCTCCCCTGGGGAAAAGCATGAAGTGTGAGGCCTGTTCCATGGTGGCTGTGCATGAAAAAGGCCGCTGCCGCCTGGTGTGCAAGGCCACCACCGAAAGCAGTCACATCAGCCTGACCGGTTACAAAAACAATCCGGTGGAGCGGATGGCCGGGTTCATTGCCGAAGTTTCTGCCAGCAACATCTTCATCAAACGCCTCAATCCCCAGGTAAGGGAGCTTTTTGGAAAGCTGGGCCCCTATTGCGCATTCCCCTTGAATCTGCTCTTTGCCAATCTGTGGCTCTTCGGCGGTATCCTCACACGGGTGCTTCCCAAGCTCAATCCCACCGCCGGCGGCATGGTGGGAACCGTCTGCACCTTCCAGAAAATCCAGGGAGGCATGACCGACAAGGTCTGCACCGCAAACGCCCTCCTTCGCCATAACAGCGAGGCGGATCTGGATCGGGAATTGGAAGCCTTCCGGGCGATTGCCAAAAAGTACGGGGTGGAGGTGGAAATCGAACACCGGGAATTCTACAAACCCGCCGACATGACCCTGCCCGCCTACGCCTACACCATGGAGACCCTGGCGAAGGTATTCCCCCGCTTCCCGGCGGCTCCCTACATTCTGCCCGCCGGCACCGATGCCTGGAAGCTGACCCCGGTTTGCGACTGCGTCCTGCGCTTTGCTCCCACCCGCATGAGTTCGAAACAATTGGGCTCCATCCACGCCGTGAACGAAAACCTGGACGTTTCGGCTGTGTACGAAGCGGCGGCCTTCTACCGCACCTTTGTGGAGAATTATCGATAAGCAGAAGGATCTGCCCAGTTTTGGGCAGATCTTTTTTGTACGGTTGACAAACGGATGTTCTTTATGGTATGATAGTGCAAACAAGCGTTTTTTGAAAGGAGGGGAAACCATGAGGGAACGGACCTACATTGCCATCGACCTGAAAAGCTTTTATGCTTCGGTGGAGTGTCGGGAGCGGGGATTGGATCCCATGAACACCAACCTGGTGGTGGCGGACGAAAGCCGTACCGACAAAACCATCTGTCTGGCGGTGACTCCCTCCTTGAAAAGTTATGGCATTTCGGGCAGGGGGCGTCTCTTTGAGGTGAAGCAGAGGGTTCGGGAGGTAAACCAAGCCCGGGCTTACGCCGCCCCGGGAAAGAAGACCCAATGGTCTTCCTGCTTCGATTCGGAACTTCGGGCCAATCCCACCATGGCGGTGGATTTTTTGATTGCGCCCCCCAGAATGGCGCTGTATATGGAATACAGCACCCGGATTTATGACGTATATATGAAGTACGTGGCTCCGGAGGATATCGTGGTCTATTCCATTGACGAGGTGTTTATGGACGTGACCAACTACCTGGATACCTATAAGCTTACGCCGAAAGAACTGACCATGAAGATGATTCTGGACGTGCTGGAAACCACCGGTATCACCGCTACTGCCGGTATCGGTACCAACCTGTTCCTTTGCAAGGTGGCCATGGATATTGTGGCAAAGCACATTCCTCCCGACAAAAACGGCGTCCGTATTGCGGAGCTGGACGAAATGCGTTTCCGAAGGGAGCTTTGGGGGCACAAACCCCTAACCGACTTCTGGCGGGTGGGCCGGGGATATGCCAAAAAGCTGGAGGAACACGGACTCTTCACCATGGGGGACGTGGCCCGATGCTCGGTGTATAACGAAAATCTGCTTTACAAACTCTTCGGGAAAAATGCGGAGCTTTTGATCGATCACGCCTGGGGATGGGAACCCTGTACCATGGAGGCCATCAAGGCCTACAAGCCCGAAAGCAACAGCCTGGGCTCCGGTCAGGTGCTCCATCAACCCTACCCGGCGGAAAAGGCTAAACTGGTGCTTCGGGAAATGACCGACCTGCTGGTTTTGGATTTGGTGGACAAGGGGCTCGTTACCGACCAGATGGTGGTGACGGTGGGTTACGATATCGAAAATCTCACCGATTCCTCCCGGCGAAAGAACTATCATGGGGAGATCACGGTGGATCACTACGGCAGGGAAATTCCCAAGCATGCCCACGGTACCGCCAACCTGGGGGGCTACACCTCCTCCACCAAAAAGATTCTGGATGCGGTGTCGGAGCTCTTTGACCGGATCGTGGACCCTGACCTGCTGGTGCGGCGGTTGAACGTGGTGGCAAACCGGGTGGTCGCCGAAGGGGAGCGGGTGGAAGAAACTGCCCCGGAACAATTGGATTTTTTCACCGATTACGATGCGGAGGATGCCCGGCGGGAGGCAGAGAAGGAAATGCTGGAACGGGAAAGAAGACGCCAACAGGCCATGTTGAGCATCAAGAAAAAGTTTGGGAAAAACGCCATCCTGAAGGGGATGAATCTGGAAGAAGGGGCAACCGCCAAGGACCGGAATGCCCAGATTGGGGGACACAAAGCATGAAGGATACCTACGAGGATATCATCCACCTGCCCCATCACGTGTCGAAGACCCGCCCGCCCATGTCCATGGCGGACCGGGCAGCCCAGTTTTCCCCCTTTGCGGCCCTCACCGGCTACGACGACGCTATCCGGGAAACCGGCCGTCTGACCGATGAAAAGCTGGAATCCGGGGAGGAGCGGTTGGCGGTGCTCAATACCCAGTTTCGTATCCTGATGGATCATCTGGCGGATCATCCGGAAATTTCCGTCACCTACTTTGTGCCCGACGGCCGAAAAAGCGGCGGAGCCTACGTCACCGCCCGGGGGCGGGTCAAAAAGGTGAACGACTTTGATAGGCTCCTGATTTTGCAGGATGGCCTCCGAATCCCCATGGACGATGTGGTAGAGATGGAATTTGTGTAGTGGAAGCCACAAGAAATATCCCCGCCCCTGGAAAAGGGCGGGGATTTGTGCTATTGCAGATTGGGGGGCAGAGCGGGGTTGAAGGCGTAGATGTTCTTCTGGTCCAGCCGGTCGGTGACGATCCGAAGGGCTTCACCTGAACAAGAGACATAGAATGAGTACAATATGGACTCCTAAATTTTCCAAATAATTTGAATTTCTTCTTTTGTGGCAACGATTTTTTCAATGATAATATCGACGACGGTTATCTTTTCACTGATGGTAAGAT
>JAFYNU010000367.1 GCA_017547975.1 Clostridia bacterium | reverse complement strand
GGTGGCAACCGGCAGAGCATCCACCGGAGCTCCCTTTTTCATGGCAAACCGCCAGGTGTCACAATCGTTTTTGGCACCCACCGCAATGTGCTTGGCAGAGTCGATGGCACTGCCGCCGCCCACTGCCAGAACCAGATCCACCCCTTCCTCCACGCAGATCTTCATGCCCTTGGTGGCATGGTCCAGGGTGGGGTTGGGCTGGGCACCCCCAAAGGCGACCCAGGCGATGCCTTCGGCATCCAGGGCTTTGGTGACGGTGTCGTAGAGACCCGACTTGATGATGCTTCCGCCGCCATAGTGAATCATGACCTTTTGGAAGCCGTAGCTTTTGACGATTTCGCCGATGCGCTTATATTCGCCCTCCCCAAAGAAAACCTTGGTGGGGGTATAGTAGGTAAAGTTTTTCATACTGCCTCCCATGTGTTTTTCCTTTATCATAGCACACTTGGGGACCCTTGTCAAACCGGGAATCAGCCCCGGGCGGCCTTTTCCCCCATGTGGGGAAGCCATTTGGCGGTATCCTCCAGATTGAAGGGAACCTCTTCATACACGTAGTAATTCAGCCAGTTGGTGTAGAGCATGGTGCCGTGGGAGCGCCAGCGAACCACCGGTGCCTTGGTGGGATCGTCGTCGGGGAAGTAGTTTTTGGGGATCGAAATGGGAAGCCCCTTATCCAGATCCCGGAAGTATTCGGTGGCCAGGGTTTCGATGTCGTATTCCGGGTGGCCGGTGACGAATACCCGGCGGTTTTCCTTGTCCTGCAGGAGGTAGACCCCCGCTTCGGCCGATTCCGCCAGGATTTCCAGGTTGGCAACCTTTTCAATGTCCGCCCGATACACCTCGGTATGGCGGGAATGGGGGGCGTAGAAAATATCGTCGTAGCCCCGAAGGAGGGATTCCCCCTTCACCAGAACGTCGTGACGGTAGACCCCAAAGCGCTTTTCGGGAAGCTTATGCTTGGGAACCCCGTAGAAGTAGTTGAGTCCCGCCTGGGCGGCCCAGCAGATGAACATGGTGGAGTAGACGTGGGTTCGGGTCCAATCCAAAATCTCACACAGCTCGCTCCAGTAATCCACCTCGTCAAAATCCATCTGTTCCACCGGGGCACCGGTGATGATCATGCCGTCGTAGTAGTTGGTGCGAATTTCGGAAAATTCCTTGTAGAAGGCATCCAGGTGCTCCTGGGCGGTGTTTTTGGAGGTGTGGGACACGGTCTGCAGGAAATCCACCTCGATCTGCAGGGGGGTATTGGAAAGGCACCGAAGCAGCTGGGTCTCGGTGGCGATCTTGGTGGGCATCAGGTTCAGGATGATGACCCGCAGGGGGCGGATATCCTGTTGGGAGGCACGCTTCAGGGACATAACGAAGACGTTTTCATTCGAAAGGGTCTGGTAAGCCGGCAGGGCGGCGGGGATTTTTACAGGCATAGGGTTTCTCCTTGATTACGATTACTGAATATAGTCCATGCGGAGCATATCGCCCGGTTCCGCCTGGATCGGGCAGGGAATTTTCAAAATCTGTCGGGGATGGGGAGCCCGGGCGACGCTTTCCCCGTCCAGGGTGGTGATGCTTTCCACAGCAAAGCCCTCTCCGGGAAGGCCGGGGGCCAAAAGCTCCAGCCTGTCGCCCACCGAAAAGAGATTTCTCTGTTCCACCGTCAGAATGCCCTTTTCGCACCCCAGCACCACCGCCGCCACCCGCTTTTCCTGGTGGTAGAGGCCGTCGTTATAGGGGGCATATTTTTCGTCATTGAAATAGAACCCGCTGGAATAGGGTCGGTGGGACACAAAGTCCAGCTCCCGGGCGCACAGGGCGGGGTCCGCCCCGTCCAACCGCATCCGGTAGGCCCGGGTGACGGTGGCAATGTAGTAGGGAGTCTTCATTCTCCCCTCGATTTTCAGGGAGGATACCCCTGCATCCACGATCTGATCCACAAAATCCACGGTATTCATATCGTGGGAGGACAGGATGGCGGTAAACCCATCCTCTTCCTCCACCGGGAAGTACTCCCCGGGACGTTTTTCCTCCATCAGGCTGAAATTCCAGCGGCAGGGCTGGGCACATTCTCCCCGGTTGCCGCTTCGGCCCGAAAGGTAGGAGGAGATCAGACACCGGCCGGAGTAGGCCATGCACATGGCCCCGTGGATGAAGGCCTCCAGCTCCAGGGTGGCGGGGGTCTTTGCCCGAATCTCGGCAATTTCCCCCAGGGTCAGCTCCCGGGCCAGGACGATACGTTTCACACCCAGGTCGTGGTAGAGCCGGGCCGACATATAGTTCTGGCAATTGGCCTGGGTGCTGAGATGCACCTCCAGCCGGGGCTCGGCGGCTTTCACAGCCGAAATGACCCCAATATCCGAAATGATGGCGGCGTCCACCCCGATTCCATGGAGGAATTTGGCGTAGTCGCCGATTTTTTCAAATTCTTCGTTTTTGGCAAAGCAGTTCAGGGTCACGTAGACCTTTTTTCCAAGGGAATGGGCATGGGCCACCGCTTCCCCCAGGGCTTCGTCGGTAAAGCCGGCGCTTTTGGCCCGGAGCTGCATAAAGCTGCCCCCCAGGTAAACCGCATCCGCCCCGAACCGATATGCGGTTTTCAGGGCTTCCATACTACCCGCCGGGCAGAGCAATTCCACAGGTTTTTTCATATTCACCAAACGGGAAGGGGAGGTTTTTCTTCCCCATTCCGCTTTCCTCGTATTTTATCCGCCGCAGGCGGATTCCGCCCCTTATCATACCACATTCCGGCCTTTCTTTCAAGCATTTTTCGCCCTTCCGGAAAACAAACCTTGCACCGCCGGGCGAAACATGGTATGATATTCCCAAGGGGATTCTCCCCATTCTTTTCGAAAGCGAGCGATGGACTATGCCCACCTGGGAAGAACTGAAAGAAAGCTGTCTGAATTGCCAAAACTGCCGTCTGGCGGAAACCCGCACCAACGTGGTGTTTGGGGTGGGTTCCGAAACCAGCCCCATCCTCTTCATCGGGGAAGGCCCCGGGGAACAGGAGGACCTGAAGGGGGAACCCTTCGTGGGCCGTGCGGGCAAGCTTTTGGACCAAATGCTGGGAATCATCGGGCTGGACCGGAGCAAGGTCTACATTGCCAACATCGTCAAGTGCCGGCCCCCCCAAAACCGGGACCCCCTGCCGGAGGAACAGGAGGCCTGCATCGGTTACCTCCGGGCTCAAACCGCCCTTCTGCGGCCCAAGCTGATCGTTTGCCTGGGGCGCATTGCCGCCATGAAGATCATCTCCCCCACCTTCAAAATTTCAGCCGACCACGGCAAGTGGTTTGACCGGGCGGGGGTCCGCATGATGGCCCTTTACCACCCCGCCGCCCTGCTTCGGGATCCCCGGCGCAAGGAGGAAACCCTGCCCGACCTCTATGCCATTGAGGAAGAGCTGAAAAAGATCGGCTTTTACGATTGAGAGGTGGCCTTATGAAGGAAAAGATCCGTATTGCATTCGTGGGTTGCGGCCAGTTCTGCAATTCCTTTGTTCCCCTGTTTTCCGCCCACCCCGCAGTGGAATTTGTGGCGGTGTGCGACAAGTTTCCCGAACGGGCGAAGGATTTTATGGAACGCTACCACGCCGACCGCATATTCGATTCCTTTGACGACGTGATCGCCTCAAGCGAGATCAACACGGTGGCCATTTTCACCCAACGGGATCTCCACGGCGAAATGGCCATTGCCGCCCTGAAGGCAGGGAAGCACGTCTATTCCGCCGTGCCCATGGCATTGAAGGTGGAGGAAATCAACGAGATCGTGCGCCTGGTGAAGGAAACCGGACTGACCTACATGATGGGGGAAACCGGCATCTACCGCCCCGCCTCCATTTTCTGCCGCAAGCAGTACGCCACCGGCGAAATGGGCCAAATGGTCTACGCCGAAGCCCAATACAACCACGACATGACCCGGCTTTACCACGTGTTCCAATACACCGAGGGGGACAAGTGGAAGATGATGGCGGGGCTTCCGCCCCTGCTCTACCCCACCCACTCCACCTCCATGGTGCTGTCGGCGGCCAAGGCCCATGCGGTGAAGGTCTCCGCCTTTGGGTTTGAGGACCCCTTCGAGCCGGATATTTTCAGCAAGGGAGCCAACTACTGGGACAACCCCTTCTCCAACAGCTCCATGCTCCTGAAGCTATCCAACAACGCCGTGGTCCGCATCAGCGAAAACCGCCGGATCGCATGGCATTTCCCCGAAACCTATATTTCCAATTTCCATTGCACCAAGGCCTCCTACGAGTGCTCCCTGGTTCAGCACAGCTACGTGAAAATGGATGACCGGGGGCAGGTGGATTACACCGACGTGAGCGACCTTCTCAACCCCATCGCCCTGACCCCCCACAAGGGCGAGCCCGACTTCCTGCAAAAGGCGGTCAACGGTGCCTGGGGCAGCGGCGAAGCCCCCATCCAGGCCTGTGCCCGACTCCCCCGGGAGTTTGATACCCTTTCCACCGGCCACGCCGGCACCCACAAATTCATGGTGGACGATTTCTGCCAGGCCTTTGTGTCCGGCAAGCTCTCCCCCACCAACGCCTGGCAGGCCGCCCGCTACAACCTGCCGGGGCTCATCGCCCACCAGTGCGCCATGGAGGGCGGCAAAACGGTGGATATCCCCGACCTGGGGGATCCCCCCGCCCACCTGGAGGCGCTCTCCCCCGACCGGGAGGTCAACGAGGCGGATTACAACTGAACAGCAAAACCTCCGGAATCAAAGCGATTCCGGAGGTCGTTTTTTGGGATTAAGGCGAGCTTACTTCACGTCGCCGCCCAGGGCAGCGGTCTTGTTGGGGGTAGCGCGGCCGCCGATGTTGGCGCGGCGGTGTTCGATGGCGGCCAGGGCGATTTCCACGTCCTCGTGGACTTCGTCGGGGTTGAAGGCGCCCATGGTGACCATGTCGCAGGGACGAATGGTGTTGTAGGAGAAGGAGATGCCCACGAAGGGGGAGCAACGGCCGGCGGCCATGGACTTGATGGTCATGACCGGCTTCTTGGCGTTCCAGATGACCTGGTTGATGTATTCCACTTCCACCTGCATCAGGAAGCCCATGCAGTTGTAGATCTGCACGTAGGTTTCCACGTCGTATTCGTTGGCATCGGAGTAGAGGATCAGTTCGGGCATATGGGCCGACAGACCGGGGATCATACCCTTTTCACGGATCATGTAGAGGTAATCCGGCAGACGGTCGATGATGCCCTTACCCTTGTTCACCAGCTGTTCCACGCTGGAGTGGTGGGGCAGGCAGAAGGTAGCACCGATCTTGCGGGACTTTTCGATCATGGCTTCGGCTTCCTTGCGGGCATCGGCACTGTCAGCCACATTGATGATGGGAGTATCGATCAGGATGATCTTCTTGCCGGTGCGTTCTTCGGCAATCTTGATGCCCTCCAGGAGCTGTTCATTGCCATCAAACAGAGCCATAATGGCGTTGATGTCATATTCCAGATAGGCTTCCAAAAGGTCAGCTGTACGTTCGGGAGTGCTGTGGTAATGCTTGATCATCTTATCGGATGCAGGGCTGGTGTGGGAATAACCATTGATCCAGTTGGAACCAATGAGCATACGGGGCAGGGAGATGCCGCCCACTTCTGTTCTGGGGAAGGAAATCATAATGCAGTATCCTTTCGGTTAATTTTGAGACCATTATAACACGGCTTTTCCCCCAAGTCAATCGTTATTTCATCATTTCCCGCCCCAATGCCACCGCCTCCCCCTCGC
The DNA here is from genome assembly GCA_017547975.1 of Clostridia bacterium. Classification (GTDB taxonomy): domain Bacteria; phylum Bacillota; class Clostridia; order Oscillospirales; family QAMX01; genus RUG11797. The sequence goes on along the minus strand of JAFYNU010000367.1, from coordinate 935 downwards.
CCACCCGGTGTCCGTTCAGGAGAAGTTCCACCCGGCCCACCCTCTCCCCGGGAGGTGGCATTTCATAGAGAAAATGGGGCGCAAAAAGACGGAATTCCAATTCTTCCTCCTCCCCTGCCAGCAGGGGCAGAGCATAATCCACCCGAAGAACCGCCTCCGGCGACCATCCATTCACCACCGGAAGGGTCAGGGTAGCCCGGCCGGTCACAGACGCCACCCCATCCAGGTATGTCTCCGCCAGGGAGATATGCCGCTCCCAGTCCCCGGGGGTATCCAGGGTGACCACCACCACCCGCCGCCCGATCCGCTCAAAGGCAGAAACCAAACACCGTCCCGCCGCCTTGGTAAAGCCGGTCTTACCGCCGATACACTCGTCGGAAAGCCACAGGAGCTTGTTGTGGTTTTTCAGCACGTAACCGTCAAAGCTCCTGTACTTTGCGGTCAGAATCTTCGCCAGCGTCTCCTCCCGAAGGACCGCCTCCATGAGAATTGCCAGATCCTTTGGGGAGGCCCCGTGGCGCTCCCCATCCAGCCCGGTGGGGTTTTCGAAGTAGGCATTTTCCATGCCAAGGCTGGCGGCGGTTTGGTTCATCCACCAGACGAAACGGCCCAAGCTTCCCCCGATGCCCCCCGCCAACGCCATGGCGGCATCGTTTCCCGAGGAGAGCAGAAGCCCGTAAAGAAGCTCCTCCACCGTCCTCTTTTCCCCGGCCTTCAGGTACATTTTGGAGCCCTCCACCCCCACGTATTCCGGCAGGATCTCAATTTCCCGCCACAGATCCGCCCGCTCGATGGCCACCAGGGCGGTCATCAGCTTGGTGGTGGAGGCAATCAGCCCCCAGCAATCCTCCCCTTCCCCCGAAACCACACGCTCCGTCAGGGGATCGTACACCACGTAGGGGCCGTCCCCAAAGACCGGTATGCCAAAAAGCAGT
>JAFYNU010000366.1 GCA_017547975.1 Clostridia bacterium | reverse complement strand
GCATCATCACCTTCCAAAGGTATTTCCAGTCGGAGGTGCCGTCCACCTTGGCGGCCTTGTAAAGCTCCAGAGGAATCTGCTCAAAGTTTTCCTTCAAAAGGTAGATGTAAAACACCGAGGTTACCGAAGGCAAAATCAAGCCGGTGAAGGTATTGCGCAGGTCCAGATCGGTGATGGTAACGTAGTTGGTGATCACCACCAACTCGTTGGGAATCATCATCAGCGAAAGGAGCAGGGCAAACACCAGGTTCTTCCCCTTGAAATCGATCCGGGCGAAGGCAAAGGCCGCCGGAATGATCACCGCCAGCATAATGGCGGTGGTGGCAAGGGTGAAGATGGTGGTGTTGACAAAATAGGTGCCCAGGGAGGCGTTTTCAAACACCTGAATATAGTTTTCCAGGGTGGGCGACAGGGTGAAAAGGCAGGAATATATTCCGAGTTGTAGGCGCCATACCCCTTCACCGAGGTCAGAAGCATCCAGTAAAAGGGAAAGAGCACCAAAAGCATCCAGAACCCCAAAAACAGGTAGGTGAAGCTTTTGCGGATGATCTCCCGCCTGGCTGCCCGTTTTTCAATTTTTGTATATTCGTTTTGTTTTCCCATGGTTCCTCCTCAATGATGCACGCTCTTCTTGCTGATGAGAAGGTTGATGCAGGTGATGGTAAACACAATGGCAAACAGGATCAAAGCCGCCGCCGATGCATAGGAGGGATAGCCGCCGCTGTCACCGTAGAGCATATCGTAAACGTAGCCCACGATGGTATTCATCCCCGCCGCATTCAGGTTGGTTCCGAAAAGCGCCACCGCATCCGAATATGCCTTGAATGCCCCGATGAATCCGGTGATGATCAAGTAAAAGAGCATGGGGGAAATCATGGGCAGGGTGATGCGGGTGAAGGTACGCCACTTGGGCGTGCCGTCGATGCGGGCCGCCTTGTAGTAGTCGGGATTCACCGAGGCCAGAGCACTGGTGAGGATCAGGATTTTAAAGGGCATAACCACCCAGATGGTGTAGAAGCAAAGCACGAACATCTTTGCCCAATAGGGACCGTCGATGAAGTCAACTGAAGGACCCCCAAACCAGTTGATCATCAAATTCACCAGACCGTCGGTGTAGGCGGTTTTCTTGAAAAGAATCATGAAAACCAGGCCCACCGCCAGGGTATTGGTCACGTAGGGCAGAAAATACACCGTCTGGAACCAATGCCGCAGGCGTTTGATGGAAGAAAGTGCCACCGAGATCAAAAGGGCGATACCGGTGGAAAGGGGGACGGTAATCATCACCAGAATGAAGGTATTTTTCACCGCCTGCAGGAAATAGGGATCGTGGAGCACGTAAGAATAGTTATAGAGGCCCACCCCAAACATTTCCTGGGAGGCAAAGTTATACCCCTCCTCCAGGGAATAGATCAGAACGTCCACCAGGGGGTACACCATAAAGCACCCCAAAAACAGGATGGCCGGCAATAAATAGAGCCACCCGTGGAGGTTTTTCTTACGCATGGGCTTCCACCTCGATCCGGTCGCCGGATTCAATATCAAACAGGAATACCTTGCCGGGCTTCAGGTCAAACCGAACGGTTTCGGCCTCCTCATCCACCTTGTTTTCCGAAAGGATGATGCTGCGAAGCTGGTCCGCCTGGCAGGCGGGATGGCTGGAAACGATACTCACATCCCGGCCCATGACCTCCACCCGAAGGAGCTTACAGCTCATGGCGCCCCCGTCGAAAAGCACAAAGCCCTCGGGGCGAATGCCGACCGTAACCTTCCTGTCGGAGAGTGCCACGTCCATCACAGCTTCCTCTCCGATCATGAGCTTGCCGCTCTGAATCTTCCCATCAAACAGATTGATGGAGGGGGTACCCAGGAATTTTGCCACAAAGAGGTTTTTGGGATCGTCATACACCGTTTGAGGCTTGCCGATCTGCTGAACCACCCCTGCCTGCATCACCACGATCTCATCCGAAATGCTCATGGCTTCCTCCTGGTCGTGGGTGACGAATACGGTGGTGATACCGGTTTCCCGCTGGATGCGGCGGATTTCCTCCCGGGTCTGGAGCCGGAGTCTGGCATCCAGGTTAGAAAGCGGTTCGTCCAGGAGCAGGACCCGGGGCCGCTTCACCAATGCCCGGGCAATGGCCACCCGCTGTTGCTGACCGCCCGAAAGTTCCTTGGGTTTCCGGTCCATCAGTTCTTCCAACTGCACCAGGCGGGCGGCTTCCAGCGCCTTTTCATTCATTTCTTCCTTGGTGGGACGGTCCTTCCCCTTCAGGTTCTGCAGGGGGAAGAGGATATTCTGCTTCACCGTCAGGTGGGGATAGAGGGCGTAATTCTGGAACACCATACCAACGCCCCGATTCTCCGGGGGCAGGTCGGTGACGTCATCCTCGCCAAAGTAGATTTTCCCTTCGGTGGGATTTTCCAGCCCGCAGATCAGATTGAGAGTGGTGCTTTTGCCGCAACCGGAGGGGCCAAGCAGACCCACCAGCTTCCCATCGGGAATTTCGTAATTGAAATCCCGCACCGCCAGCACCTCGCCGCCGTTCTTTTTATTGCCGCTTTGATAGCGTTTTGTCAGATTTTCAAGTACAACCTTCATGTTGTCCCTTCCTTTCACCGGTACTCCGATTCCCTACAAGTGTACCACGATTTTCCGGTCAGTTCAAGTACAAAGCCCCGGGTAAAAGGAGATTTTTTACACACAAAAACCCCATCCCATTGTGCAAATTGGGATGGGGTAGTTTTGGATAGGAACTTTTTTACTCAAAGGCCCAGGAAATCGGATTCCCCGTCGCCCCTTTCCAGGTTTTTGAATCGGTAGAAGAAGTTCACGTATTTCAGGGCGTTGAAATGGGGGTCCCCCTTGAACTGGTAGACCTTGTCGTCATAGTAGATATTCAGCTTGTTACGGCCCAACACCGTAAATGCGGAAGCGTCGGCAAAGGGAATGGCCCATTCCCCCTCCTTCCCCTCATCCAACACCAGCCGGTCGCCGTAAAGCGAGAGGGAGACCGAATCGGCAAGGTGCTTTTTGTTTTTGTAAACCATCACTTCCGAAAGGGCGGCGGTATCGGTGGCTACCGGGGCTTCGGTCATGGCGAGGGTATCCAGCTTGTTCACAAAATCCTTTTGATATTCGTACCAATCGGCCACAAAGCGGAAGGGGAACTTTGCCCCCACCCCCTCCAATTCCTTGGTAGGAAGATAGCGGACCTGCCTGCCACAGGATTTGCAGGTGATGATATCCCCTCGGCTTTCATGGGGGGCGATGCCGCAATCGGGGCAAACGTACATGGCACGTTCCAGGTATTCGGCCTGGTTTTTCCCGGCAAATTTGGCATCGGCCACCGCTTCATCCACGTAAAGCTCCCGGCACACCGCCTGGTAGAAATCGTCGGCCGACATAGCGGCCAATTCCTCCGTCTCCAACACCCGGGATACGTAGGCACGCATTTTCCCCCGGCGAACCTTATCACTCCAACGGGGATGCACCCCGTAGCCCCCTTCAATTCGAAGGAAGGCCACCGGCAGCTTCAAATGCCGGGCCAGGGATACGATGGCGGGATTGATGTATTCGGTGCGGCCCGAGTAGGTCCGGTTACCCTCCGGGGCAATGGCAATGGTGCCCCCCTCCTTGGCTACCCGCATACAGGTCATAACGGCTTTGGCGTCGGTGGTCTGTTTTTTAATGGGGATGGGAGCCACCAGCCAACGTATCAGGGAAGAAACCCACCCCTTGGAAAACAGATCCTCCGAGGCCAGATAGTAGACCGGTCCCTTGAAAGCCATAGCCACGAAGAATTGATCAAAGGCGGTCTGGTGGTTATAGAGTATCAGATAGGGGCGTTTTCCCTGATTTCGAAATTTTTCCACCCGGATGCCATAGCGGATCCGGCTGAGTGGTCCCACAACAAGCTTCAAAATCGGTACAATAATCCGGTGGCGACGTTTCATCCAAGGTTGTTTTTTCTTTTTCACGACGCATCACCCTCCATAAGAAATACTTAAAATATTGGAACTATTATACCACGCAAAAGTTGTCCTGGCAACAACATTTTGTTTCCTCCGCTTGACAGGCATGATATAATGTAACCATGAAAAACACGACCTTATGCTATCTGGAGCGGCAGGAGCAATACCTGATGCTCCACCGTATCAAAAAGAAAAACGACGTCAACCACGAAAAATGGATCGGTATCGGCGGAAAGATGGAAGAGGGAGAAAGTCCCGAGGACTGCATTTGCAGGGAGGTTTTGGAGGAAACCGGCCTGACCCTGACCGACTACGCCTACCGGGGAATCGTCACCTTCGTTTCCGACCAGGTGGAGGGGGAATACATGCACCTTTTCACCGCCGCCGGATTTACGGGGGAAATCATCGATTGCGACGAGGGGGTTTTGGAGTGGATTGACAAATCCGCCCTGCGAAAGCTCCCCATGTGGGAAGGGGACAAGATCTTCCTGGATCTGATCGACAAACCCACTCCCTTCTTTTCCCTAAAGCTTTGTTACCGGGGGGATTATCTGTCCCAGGCCATTCTCAACGGGAAGCCACTCCCCCTACCCTATTGAGAGGAGGCCCCTATGCCAGACCATCGGATCATTTCCCTGCCAAAGGATGAGTGGAAAGGAACACCCATCCCCCTTCGATACACCACCGAAGAATACTACGATCTGGAATCCGCCGTGGAAGACGATGGGTTCCGGGTGGAGATGGTGAAAAAGAAGTTTGATACCCCGGTGACCCATTCCCCGGAGGAATACGATTTCCCCGACAGTCTCTACCAGGACCACTGGGAAAAGGCCGAAGCATTCGGCATTGTGGACGAAGGCAATGGGAAGAAGGAACTTTTGGCCTGCATTGAGCTTTGCCCGGAGGAATGGAGCAACCGGCTCATGGTCACCGAGCTTTGGGTGGCCGACCGACTCCAGCGGCAGGGCATCGGAACCCGTCTGATGAATCTGGCAAAGGAACAGGCCAAATTGCAGGGGCGGAGGGCCATTATTCTGGAAACCCAATCCTGTAACGTACGGGCCATTGCCTTTTACCGCAGTCAGGGATTTACCCTGATCGGTTTCGACTCCTGCTGTTACACCAACGCCGACGTGGAACGGCACGAAGTTCGCTTCGATTTCGGCTATTTCCTGCACCAAAACGGCGGAAGATAACGCAAAAAGCCTGGCTACGAAGAGTCTGGCTTTTGTTATATGGTCTATTTCAAAGCGTATCCAGAATGCATTGCAGCTCGTCCCAGCTTGCCACAGTCAAAATTCCCTCTGCGGAATGGAACTTTTTGGTGGCACCGGTGTAGTAGACCGGGAAAATGCCGGCGTTTCCGGCTCCCTCCACGTCGCAGACGAAGTTATCCCCCACGTACCACACGTCCGACGGTGAAAGCTCCGCCTTTTCCAGCGCCAGATCGAAGATCCGCTTGCTGGGTTTCCGGAACATATACTCACTGGAAGCAAGGATAAATTCGAACCGATGCCCGGGAAAAAGCCTATGAATTCGTTCTGTCAAAGCCTCCCCGGAAAAAGAAATGTTGCTGACCACACCGGTACGAATCCCGCTTTCCCGCAAGAAGTCCAGAAATTCGCCGATTCCCTGCGTTGGCACCGCCGGGGCGGCCTCATCCCAGAACACCCGGTCGATTTCGAGAGGAGTCAGGGAGAGCTTGATCCCCATGGATTCATACAGGTAAGCCGAAAACATGCGGTTTGGCACCTCCACCAGGATGGGATTCCCACCCAGGGGGTCGGTGCGTCCCACCTCCCGATTCAGGGCGATGGCCTCGGCCTGCAACTCTTCGGCGGTGACGTTACGTTTATTTTCCACCGCATGGGCAAGAATTGCCCGGCTCCCTGCCAGCCCATCGAACCCCTTCTCGTCCGCCAGGGTCTGACCGTAATCAAACAGAATCATTTTCGGTTTTTGTAGCATGGTTCCACCTCCCAACCCCAACAGAATAACACCCGGCGGTTGCTTTGTCAAGCAATTGCCGGGTGTTTCTCTCTATTCGGTGTAGTATTGCGCCTGGGCATTCCAGAGGGCGTGGTATTCCCCCCGGGGATTTGCCAGGAGCTCCCGGTGAGTTCCCCGCTCCACGATCTCCCCCGCCCGGAACACCAGGATCCTATCGCAGAATCGGCAGGATGCCAGCCGATGGGAAATGTAGATGGCGGTCTTGTCCCCGGCGATTTCGTTGAATTTGGAATAGACCTCGTATTCCGAAACCGGGTCCAATGCGGCTGTGGGCTCGTCCAGGACGATAAAGGGGGCATTTTTATAAAGAGCCCGGGCGATGGCAATCTTTTGGGCTTCTCCCCCGGAGATTTCCACCCCGTCCTCATCAAATTCCCGATAAAGGCAGGTATCCAACCCCTTGGGAAGAGAAGCAAACCGGTCCCCGAAACCCGCCTGGCGAAGGCTCTCTTCCACCCGGGCGGCATCGTAGGCCATGCCCGCCGCCACGTTTTGCCCCAGGGAGAAGGCAAACAGCCGAAAATCCTGGAACACCACCGAAAAGATCGACATATATTCGTCGTAATCATACTTTTGAATATTGACTCCATTCAAAAGGATCTCCCCTTCGGTGGGGTCGTAGAGTCTGCAAAGCAGTTTGATGAAGGTGGTCTTGCCCGACCCGTTGAGCCCCACCACCGCCAGCTTTTCCCCGACCCGGAAGGTCAGGTTCACGTGGCGAAGGGCGTAGTCCCGGCTTCCCGGGTATCGAAAGGAAACGTTGCGGAATTCCACGTTGTACTCCCGGTCATCCCGTTTTTCCACCGTCAGACTTCCCTTGTACATGGGATTTGGGATATCCAGATATTCGAAATAGCGTTTCAGGAAGAAGGCGTTTCCCTCTGCAACCGACAGGCTGAACCCCAACCCCGAAATGGCTCCCACCAAAAGAAGCATACTGGATACGTATTTGGTGATACTTCCCACCGAAACCTCCCCCGATAGTGCCCCATACAGCAGGATTCCGTAGAGAAAGAGCTTGATAACCCCATCTGCCAGCAGGAGAGGCAGGTCATAGAGCACACTTTGCGCCTGTACTTTGCAATAAAGCTTCCAATATGGTGCTTCGCGGTCCGCCACCTTGCGGGCCAACCAATCCCCCGTGGCATACAGACGAATCTCCTTCCCCGCATTGTAGTCCGACAGGTAGTGATAAAATTTGTCCGACCACAGATTGCTTTCCGCCGTATCCTTGCTGAATTGATCGTTGAGAGCAAAGGTCTTTTTCCCCTTCCAGGCCACAAGAAAGCTTTTTGCCCCAACCAAAAGAAGCAAACCAAGCTTACACCAAAGAGGGATCGATCCCAATGCAAAGAAGGAAAGAAGAATCGCCCCTGAAAGCAGGATCTGTAGCATTTCCCGCCAAATACGCTCGGTACACAGGGTCAAATAATACAGGTTATAGCCGGTCTGGTTATCCATTCTAACCCGTTCGTGGTTTAGTTTGATCTCCTGGTCCTCCAGGGAGGAATAGGCCATGGAGAGACTCTTTTGGGTAAAGACCCAGTTTTCCTCCATGTAAACGTCATTCATGTAGCCCTCCTCCGACGAGCGGAACCAGTTTTCGCCAAGCTTCAAGAGGAACACCAATCCCACCGTCAGAAGGACGTAGAGAGCCAGCACCCTCACCGTCTCCCCCGCCGCCAGAGCATCCAACAGCTTCGCTGAAAAATAGATCGGCACGTAGGGTATCAGGGTCTCCAGAAGGACCCGCAGAATCACCGACCAGAAATAACGGGGACAGTAACGTCGAAACGCAAGTACGCCCCGTTTGGTCAGTGCTACTTTTTCTCTGAACATCATGCTTTGTTCTCTCCTTCCCTGTACCACACGCTTTGCAGATCAAAGAGTTCCGCATACACCCCACCCAGCGCCATCAGGGTTTCGTGATCTCCCTCTTCTGCAATTTTCCCCTCCGCCATAAAAAAGATCCGGTCGCAGAACCGGCAGGAGGCCAGGCGATGGGAAATAAAGACCGAGCTTTTTCCCGCCGTCATCCGTTGGTACTCCCCGTAAATGGCGCTTTCGGCAATGGGATCCAATGCGGCGGTTGGTTCGTCCAGTATCAAAATCGGGGCGTCCTTGTAAAGCGCCCGGGCTAACATCAGCTTTTGCGCTTCGCCCCCGGAAAGCTCGGTGCCATCCTTGTGAATCTGCTTATCCAAAGGGGTGTGGATTCCCAAAGGCAGGGTATCCAGCTTGGCTCCCAGACCCGCCCGACGCAGGCATTCCTCCACCCGGTCAAGGTCGGCATTCTCTGCCTCTCCGGCGGATACCGTTTCGGCCAAGGTAAAGAAGGCGGTACGAACGTCCTGGAACACAGGGGCAAACAGGCGGTAGTAGTCATCCAGGGAAAAACGTTCCACCGGAACTCCACCCACCAGGATCCGTCCGCCGGTGGGGCGATAGAGTCCGCAAAGCAATTTCACCAGTGTCGTCTTACCCGCCCCATTGAGTCCTACCAGAGCCAACTTTTCCCCGGCGCGCAGGGTGAAGGACAGATCACAGATGGTATCCCGATCGCTTCCCTCATAACGGAAGGACACGTGATCAAAGGTAATATCCGGAAGCTTTTTCAAAAAAGGTTCCACCGATACCTCCCCGGCGGGAGCCTCCTCCGGCAGGTCAATATATTCCCGAAAGTCACAGATCTTCAGGCTGGTTTCCTGCAATGCCAGCCATCCGGAAAGGAGCCTTCCCACCCAGGTGGCAAAGGAGGAAATGGCGGTGAAATAGAGAACAAACCGATCCACCGTGATCTCCCCCCGAAGGGTCATGGCGATCAGCCAGGCGTAGGCCGCGCCATCCCGCAGGAGGATCACAAAGAGATCCGCCAACCGGGAAGCAAAGGAGCGGCGGATCCTGCGTCTGTCCCATCGAAGCTTTTGCGCGGCGTAGTCCCGGTAAAGTTCCCCAAACCATCCCGCCATGGAGTAAATGCGCACATCCTTGGCTACGGCAAAGCTTCCCGCTTCGTTTTCCACGTAGTTCAGATGATGGGACACCGGCTCCCGCTCTTCCCGAACGGCGTATTCCCACTTCTGGTAAGCCCGAACGCAAACCCAGTTGACCAGGGGAGCCGCTGTCAAAAGAGGCAAAAGCCAGGGAGAAGCAAAGGAAATTACGGTACCAAAAAAGGCGTAACCCAGTATGGCTTCCACCAGCTCCAAAAATTCCCGGGGCATATCCCCCAAAGCCTGTACACCATTCCACATTTGGGTGGCTGTGACGGCCCGGTCCCGCAATTCCCGCATGGCAGGTTTTTCAAAGGTTTGATAAAAGATCCGACTGGATTTCCGATTCAATTCCTCGGTGGTACGATAGCGGTATAGTCCCACGTAGGAATGAGACAGGGTTCGGAGGCTGTCCCGCCCCAGAGTCCCCAAAAGAATTGCAAAAAGCAGAAGACCCACCCGAAGGACGGCTTGCGTCAGGCTTTGCCCCTGGGTCACCGCCATCACCACGGTGGACGGCAGGTAGAGTTCCCCCCAAGCCACCAGCAGATTGGCAGGCACGCAAAAGGCCAGGATCCAGAAGGATACCGGGGCATAGCGAAACATGCCCCGGAAGCTCCAGATGGCGTTGCTCCAGACCGACCGGTAGGGTTTCTTTTTTGTGGTTTTTGATCTCATGTATTCCCCCTCCTTTGCTCCCTATGATACACCCAGAATACTCCAAAAAGGAAATTCGTGCACCAATTGTCATTCAGGGTGCACGAATTGCAGTTCAGTTGATGACGGGAACCAAAAATTCCGAGGTAAAGGAGCCTTCTTCGCTGTTATATTTAACCCAGCCCCCGTGTTTTTCCAAAATCGCCTCCGCCCGACGAAGCCCAAACCCGTGAAGGCCCTCCTTGCGGCTGGCAAACAGGCTCCCCTGTTTCCTCTGCTTTTTCCCGGCGGCGTTGAGCATGGAAAAATAGAGCATGTTCCCCTTTATACCCATGTAAATACGAAGGAATTTTTCCTCCGCTTCCCGACATGCTTCGATGGCATTATCCAGGAGATTGCCCACCACAATGCTCAATTCCACGTCGCTCAGGGTCAACCCTTCGGGCACGTTGGCCTTGATGGTCACCGGAATCCCCTCCTCCTTGGCCTGGGACAGCTTGGCCGAAAGAATAGCGTCCAGAGCTACGTTGCCGGTTTTGATGAGGGCATCCACGTGGGTGAGCTTTTCATCAAGTTCGGTGATATACGCCAGGGCACGCTCCACCTCCCCAGCTTCCAACTGACCCTTCAGGGTCTGGAGATGATGGTGAAAATCGTGCTTATAGCCCCTCATTTCTCCGTGGATACTGCGCACCTCCCGCAGGTGGCGCTCCGATTGCTCGGTCTGGTAGCGAACCAATTTCAAATAGGTACTTTTTCTCATAACGATCAGTTTCTTTCGATATACGCCCGGTTGACCTCGTCATACTTACCCCGAGCCAGGGGGATCTCGCTCCCCCCCTCCACCGTCACACCGGTGCGGGCAATGCGGGTCACACGCAACAGATTCACCAGGTAGGAGCGGTGGGTCCGGAAAAAGCCGGGGCCCAGCTTTTCAGCAAAGGCGGCAATGGAATCCTTTATGCGGTATTTCCGGGTTTCGGTATGGATCTCAATGTAATGAAGGAAGGCTTCTACGTAGAGAATCTCCTCCACCGGCAAACGCAGGATCTCCCCCTCTGCCGTAACCAACACCGTTTTGGGCTTGACCGACAGTTTTCGCACCGCCTTGTGGAGAACTGCGGTCAGTTTTTCCTTCTTGACCGGCTTCATCAGATAATGCAGGGCATCCACTTCGTACCCCGCTCCCGCCAGTTCATAATGTGAGGTAACGAACACGATCTCGCACCGTCTGTCACCCTTCCGGATTTCCCCGGCAAGCTCCAGACCCGACATACCACCCATTTCCACATCCAAAAGCAGAATGTCAAAGGGCCCCTCGTCCCCCATGTCAAACAGCAACGCCTCCGCCGACGGAAAGGACCGGACCTCCAGGGCTATCCCTGCCTCTCGTCCCCAGGCTTCCACCTGGGACGCCAGGTCAGCACAAATTGCCCCATCGTCATCCGCAATGGCAATTCTCCATCTCACAGGCCCCTCTCCCTTCGTATGCTTTTCTTTATTATATACGTCCTTTCCCCCTTTTGCAAGAGCCAACCCAGCATTCTACTAATTGTTATAATTTTACTATGCGTATATACTTAATCGAAAAATACCGGGGCAATATTTGCCCCGGTAGCGTGCGGTGTTATTCAGCTTGTAGGATTTCGCCGTTTTTGACCTGATTCATTTTGGCAATGGCAGTATCCACGGTACTATAGTCGATATCCATAACGTAGGCATTGCCCTTCTGTGAGTAGGGCTTTTTGCTGGCCCCGGTACCACTGACACTATAGGTCTGAATGTTCCAGCTGCCCCCCTCCTCCAGTTGCATCTTTACCAGTTCTGCAATGACTTCGTAGGGCATGCTGGTCTCAAAGCTGTCGGCTACACTGTTCATCAGATCGGTATACCCGGTCAAGATAGCAGGACTCATGGCCTTCTGCATAACAGCCTTCACCATGGTCATCTGATTTCTGCCACGTTGATGGTCCCCATCCGCAAAAGCTTTACGCTCTCTCACGAAGGCGAGAGCATTTTCGCCGTTAAGCTTATTCTCACCCTTTTTGAAGTAATGTCCATTCACTCGGCTGGTGAATGCCGCCGGGGATTCCACCGTAATGCCGCCCAGGGCATCAATAATGTCCTCAAATCCGCTGAAGTTGACCCGGAAGTAGTAATCGATCTTGGTCTGATAGATCCGCTCCAGGGTTCCCTTGCTACAATTGATTCCATAGATCCCGGCATTGGTCAGCTTGTCGGGAACTCCGTTTGACACAGTGGTAGCCACGTAGGCATCCCGGGGAATGGACACCAAAAGAACCTGCCGCGTCTTGGTATTGACGGTCGCGACGATATTCACGTCACTCCGGCTGGTGGTGCTCAGCTTTCCGTAGGTATCGATACCGCTGATATACATGGTAAATACGTCATCGTAGGTTTGGGTATCGATGATCTGTTCCGGATCATTTTCAAAGCTCTCACCATTGCCGGAGGTATCCAGCGGCACCTCAATATGCTCCGACAGAATGGCGTGTATCCGGCTCCTGATATCGGCATACTCTTCCATTTCCTCGCAAATGCCCAGGAAGGCACTGTTGATTACAATGGCCTCCACCTCCCGGGTGGTCAGCAGAGCTTCCATCACTTCGGTAATATCACCATAGGATTGGGTAGCCGGTTCTTTTCCTAAGGTCTCCGCCATTTTCTCCAACATGGCATCGGTATTTTCCCGATCCATCTCCGCTATGATGCCGAACGTGTAGTCTGCGGCATCCAAAATATCCACAGACAAATCTTCCGAGCGAACGTAGATTCCCATGTCGGCCACAGACATTTGGGATCCGGTAATCTTTTCCAGGGTATTTACACCCTTTTTGATGTAGCCATTGGCAAATGCCATACCACCCACCATCACTACGCTCAGCACGATGCCGGTGATAAAGGCACCCCTGCGTTCGGGATTCAGTGTTAAAAACAGAATCACCACCGCCAGAACATAGAACACACCGGCCAGGATCAAAAGATACTTTTCGGGCACCAAGTTGGTATTGAAAAGTCCGATCACAAACCAAGCCATTACCGCCAACAAAACCACAAAGAGGATCACGCTGGGAATCATCTTTTTCAAAGTCTTTTTCTTTCTTCTCATATCTTCTCCTATTCAACAAACAGAATGCGATAGCCGTAGGCGGGCAGGTCGAAGGTGAATCCGATCTCCTCGTGGGCTGTCATGTCGGTGGCGGCGGTTACCGTTTCCCCGAAGGAAAGGGTAACCTTTTCCACCGGGGCGGCGGCAATGTTCACCGCAAACGCCAAAAGCTGTACCTTTCCCGAAAGGGTGGTATAGCGGTAATAACTGACCTTGACCTTTTCGCAGTCGGCGGTCACGTTGTTTTGATAGTAGGGGCACCATTCCGATTGGGCGATGGGGAAGGCATCGAACACCCGCCAAATATCGCTCATCAGGTCCAGAGGATGACGGATATCGTTGGGACGGGGCAGGATACCGTGGAGAATGGAACAGGCCACCGCATTTTCAAAGGTCCAGTAGGGACGATTTTCGTAGGCGATGAATTCCACCGGCACCCCCATGTTGCGTCCGGTGTATTCCGCCCGGAAATAATCCAGGGCCATGTCGGCGGTGCTCCCCTTCATCAGGCTGAACTGCAGGTTTTCCCCATACCAGGTCTGGTGAATATAGGGCAGAGCGGTGAAGTTGACGCAACCGAAGAAGTGTACGTTGATCATCCCGCCCCGGGAGGTCACCACGTCGTAAAGACGCTTGAACATCTCCCGGATAGCGTGGATGCCGTAGGTACCGTGCAGATTCCCCTCCTCGTCGTGCCAACCGCATCCGTGTTCGGTGCTGTAGCAGATCACCGGTTGGGCTGTCCCATCCAAATAGATGCCGTCGATATGACAGCTATCCATGATGTTGGCAATACCATTGATGAACAGGTCGGCATACCGGCTGTTGTAGCACACCCGGTAGTCCCGTTGGAAGGGGACACGCCACCAGCCCCCCTGCCAGGTTCCGGGGGTACGCATGACGACCTCCTCCGAAAGATCAGCCCACACGGGAGCCATGGAGGAAATCTCGTAGCCAAAATAGGTCAATACCTTGATGCCCCGCTTGTGGCATTCCTCCACAATGGTGGTCAGCTGATGCCGGGTGAATTCCGAAAGCTCAAACCAGTTTTGGGACTTATTCCACTTTTCATGGAGGATCAGGGTGGTTACCCCCTTTTCCACCAGGCGGTCATAGCGGTTTTCGTCGGCAAAAAAGTCGATATAATTGCCCTTCACCTTGATGCCGCAGTCGATGTGCAGGGCATTGTGCAGGTAGGGCTGTTTGGGGAAGGGCTTCACCGGCGTTGCATGGAAGCCAAAGGAGAAGGAGATAGGACGATAGAGATCAGATCCCTTCGCATAATCTTCCTTCCAGGTCTTTGGGTGGCTGTCCAGCAGCCGCACCCGAAGAAGTAACGTTTCGCCATCCCGTACCAGTTCCATAGCACGGTCCGGATCTTCCGGTTGCCAGTTCCGGTCGTTTTCGGCGTACCAACCGAGCCCACGGGCATCGTTGCCCAACCACAAAAGGGCCTTGAAGGGCATCGCCGCCGAAAGTTCCGGCAGGCGTCCGCTCATGGAGGTGGTGGATTTTTCCCGGATATTGCCATCTTCCAGGTACATATCCCCGTCGGGATACATGGTAAAGAGGGGAACTGCCTCCGCTTTAAGGGGAATTTCCAGCCACAGGCGATCCAGTTTATAAAGAAACGGTTTGGTGTCGGCAATGCCAAACACCTGGGCTACGGTCTTTCCCCGGGTCATGAGCTTCAGGGAAATATCCACGTTGCCGTCGTAATCCACTGTGCTTGCGGTATCCACAATAAAGCGGTCGGTCTGCTTGGCTCCGCAGATTACAACCTCCTCATCGGTGCGCCGCTGAATAAAGCTTTCGCTTTCATTCTCGGGGTAATTGTCATCCCATACCCCCGCTTCCCCATCTTCCTCTATCACAAGACGCATGGGACCCGTCAAAAGTTCCCGCCCCTGGGATACCACCGAGGTCAATAGTCCGTCCGGACCAAAGGTATAGGCTCGATCCAACACGTATACGGTATGGGAAAGCTCATTGGTTTCTGCCCGAACCGGCAAGAAGGGAGAAGGAATTTTCATGGCATTTCCTCCTTTGATTTATTTCAAATGGGAATTCAGAAATTCCAAAATAATTTGTTTTACTTCCGGTGTGGTAAATGCCGGACCTCCGTGGTCGGTACCCGCAAGCTCCACCAGGGTAGCCTCCACACCGTTTTCCTCCAGAAGGGCATACAGTTCCCGGCTCTGCTCCACCGGAACCAACCGATCGGAATCGCCGTGCAGGATCAGGAAAGGAGGCGTTTTGGAGGATACGTAGCTTACCGGGCTGACCGCCCGGACTTTTTCGGGGGCGTTTTCTGCGGTATCTCCCATCAACAAAGACTCGGGGGATATGGGGTTTCCGCTTCCGAATTGGGCAAAGTCCACCGGACCATACCAATCCACCACACAGGACACGGCACTGGATTCGCCAAGGTTTTCCCCCACGTCAAACTGCCGTTCTTCCCCGGTAACACCCGCCAGAGACGCCAGGTGTCCCCCGGCCGATTCTCCCATAATTGCAATTTTGTCGGGATCCACGCAAAACTCCTTTGCATGGGCGCGGATATATCGAATAGCCGCCTTCACGTCCTCGATCTGCGCAGGGAATTTGGCCTTCTCACTGGTGCGATATTCCACCGACGCCACGGTATAACCATTTTCCGCAAGATACGTCAGCTCCGGCACGTAAACGTGCTGGTTCATTTCCTGCCAGGCACCGCCTCCAAGCCAAATCACCAGGGGCTTCGGACCATCCCCCAGAGACCTGACCAGGTCAAAACATAAGGTACGGTTCCCATGCCCATACCAATCGGGCACCTGCTTATACACAATGTCCACTGCCATGGTGGTCAGAGGGTGAATGTCTTTAGGGGCAATTGTGTATTTCATGGAAACATCCTTTCTCTTTTTGCATTTATCACATCACGTCTTACATAGTATCACAAAATCAACCGGGTATCAATAGAAAATTGCGAATTTCACAAAAAACAAAGGCAGTAAAATTTTGGCATATTTTGTTTGCTTTGCGGATAAGATTTGGCAAAGCCTGTTTGCCGTATCTTGACTTTGAATACCCCCTGTGTTATCCTTTTGGACGGTCGAAATAAGTGGTGGAGTCTGTCACCGAATCCCCGGATTCGGTTTATCTTCGATTGATATGTGCGGTGACGGGACCTTCCTTGTGTGGTACGGTCCTGTTTTTTATGCCCGTCGCATAGCATCATGTTCATACATACTCCCCCTCCTTGTTTCGTCGTATATTTCATTCAAGGAGGGGTTTCTTATATGAACCCGAGTCTTTCTCTGTTTTACGGTCTTTCCTTCCTGGTTGCCGTAATCGCGTTCCTCTTCGCGGCTTACCTTTACGTTTGGGTAAAGCGTCAGCCCCAGGAGAACAAGCGCATCACCGAGGTTGCCGGTCTCATTCGTGACGGCGCCAACACCTTCATGAGACGCGAATACAAGATTCTTGCTATCTTTGCAGGTATCATCGCCGTTCTCATCCTGTTCTTCCTCCCCAAGCCCATCTGGTCCAACGAGGAAGCCTGGAAGAACATCGCCATGGCTGTTTCCTACATCTGTGGTACCGTTCTTTCCGCCATCGCCGGTAAGCTTGGTCTTATCGTTGCCGCTCTTTCCAACGGCAGATCTGCCGAAGCCGCCACCAAGGGCATCAAGCCTGCGTTCCTGGTGGGTTTCCGGGGCGGCT
>JAFYNU010000365.1 GCA_017547975.1 Clostridia bacterium | reverse complement strand
TGCCCAAAGGTTTCGCCGATGTAGCTTCTGGCGGCGGCAACACTTTCTTCCGACAAACGCAGGGAGTCGGTTCTCATATAGGTAATCAGACCAGTCATGCCCCGCTCCCCAAGGGAAACACCTTCATAGAGGTTCTGGGCAAGCATCATGGTCTTTCGGGATGAGAAGTTGTATCGACGGGATGCTTCCTGTTGCAGAGAGGAGGTGATGAAGGGAGGTGCAGGACGGCGATGTTTCCGTCCCCGCTTTACGTCCACCACTTGGTAGGCGGCATTGACGGCGGCACGCTCCACCGCTTGAGCCATTTCCAGGGAGGTAATTTCCTGCTTTTCCCCCTTGGGGTCACGGCCCAGGAACTTGGCCTTAATGCATTCGCCGGTGTTCTTATCCAGATAAACCGTAATATTCCAATATTCCTTGGGTACAAAATTCTGGATTTCCCGTTCCCGAAGCACCACGATCCGCACCGCAACCGATTGGACGCGGCCGGCGCTGAGGCCCTTTCGTACCGTTTTCCAAAGTACCGGGCTCAGCTTGTAGCCCACGATTCGGTCCAGTACACGGCGTGCCTGGTAGGCATCTACCAGATCGGCATCGATTTTCCGGGGCGCCTTGATGGCACTTTTCACCGTCTTTTCGGTAATTTCATTGAAGGTTACCCGCTGGGTCTTTTCTTCATTCAGCTTCAGTGCGGTCATCAGATGCCAGGAAATGGCCTCCCCTTCCCGGTCCGGGTCGGTTGCCAGGAACACCTTGTCGCATTCCTTTGCCATGGCAGTCAGCTCCTTGATCAGGGGCTTTTTGTCCCGCATAGGCAGATACTTGGGGGTAAAATCGTTTTCGATATCCATGCCCAGCACACTCCGGGGCAAATCCATAACGTGACCCATGGACGCCACCACCTTGTAGCCGCGTCCCAAATATTTTTCAATGGTTTTCGCCTTGGAGGGCGATTCCACGATCACCAGTTTTTTCATTCAACAGGTCCTTTCAATTTATCGGACAAGGTAAAATTTGCCGCCGTCCGATTTTATAGTACCCTCCAGCTCCATCAGGGTCAGCTTGAACTGCAGATCGCTGGGAGCCAGGGAGGTGATTGTCATAATATCCTCCGCCGACAGACCTTCGGACGCGATGGCTTTTTTAATGGCCTCGGTCGCCGGGTCGGCAGAGTCAGAGAAGGCGGAGGCGGGTTCTTCTTCAGCGCTCTTGATATGCAACCCTTTTTCCGCCTCACTTGCGGAGAGAACCTTTTTGTAAAGCCCCTCATATTCCACGAGAATGTCCCGGACCGAGGTAATGGCCTTTCCTTCGCCATTGACCAGCATCCGGTTGCTCCCCTCAAAGGAGGGTACGTCGATATTGCCCGGCACCACAAATACGTCCCTTCCCTGTTCCAGGGCCATACGGGCGGTAATCAGCGAACCACTGCGAAGCGGGGCTTCCACCACCACAACGCCCTGGGAAAGGCCGCTGATAATACGGTTACGGGCAGGGAAATTGGTTTGGAAGGTTTCCCCTCCCGGCGGGTACTCCGATATGACGGCACCGTTCTTTTTCAATGCATCGTAAACATCCCTGGACGAGCGGGGATAGCAAACGTCAATGGGCGTGCCGAGCACCACCACACCGGGATTTCCTGCTTTGATTGCTCCCCGGGTGGATGCAGAATCCACCCCTTCGGCCATACCGGACACCAGGCAAACGCCCGATTTCGCAAGCCGATTCCCCAGGTTTTCGGCAATACTCCTGCCGTAAAAGCTGGCATGGCGTGTCCCCACCACCGCCACCGACAAAACCTCCGAAAACTCCGGCAGTTCGCCATAATAGTAAAGCACCAACGGGGGATTGGGGATGGACCGGAGGGAGGCCGGATAGGTGGAATCCTGATAGGTTACGATATGGATTCCCTTTTCCTTGCAGGCGGCCCGTATTTCCTCCGCCAGGGTCATATCATGGCACAGAATGGCTTCCCGGTCTTCATCCCTCAGCGAGGGGACCTGCTTCAATTCCCGCATGGATGCATGAAACACTTCCTCCGGGGACCCAAAACGTTCCAAAAGCTCATTCACGCGCTTTCCGTTCCGGATCAATTCCGCAAGCCATATCCAATGTTTGACCGAAGCCATACCCGTACCTCCTTATCGTTTATTTTGCCATCTCCCACATGAAGACCGAAGCCGCCACCGCGGCATTCAGGGACTCACAGCCCCCGCGCATGGGAATGATGATTTCCCCATCACAAAGAGAACAAACCTCTTTTGAAACGCCGTTTGCTTCGTTTCCGATAACAACGGCGGTATTTTGCATACTATCTTCGCCCAACAGGCGGCTTTTTTCCGAAAGGGTGGCGGCCAACACCCGAATCCCCTTCTCCTGCAGGGCTGGAATTTCCGCCCGCAGATTCGCCACCCGGATATCCGCCCGAAACAGGGCTCCCATGGCGCTTCTGACCACCTTGGGAGAATAGATATCCGCAGAGCCCTCACCCACTATCACCGGATGCCCGAAAGCCACCGCCGTACGGATGATGGTGCCCATATTGCCCGGGTCAGCCACCCCATCCAAAAGAATGGGCGGCCCCGCCTTTTTCTCACCGGATTCATCCAGGGAACAGAGAAATATTACGTTTTGAGGGCTATCCACCTGGGATACCGTATCAAAGAGCTTGTCGGTCAGACTATTCCATTCTACCCCTTCGGGAACCAAGCCTTCGTGTCCCTGCCGGAAATATACGCTCTTTATGTTTGCATGGTATTCCAGAGCATCCTTATAGAGGGTATCCCCTTCGCAAAAGCAGAGTCCCGCACTCCTTCTGGCACTGCGGGAGGCGGCGAGCTTGGAAAGGAGCTTAACCCGTTTATTATCAGCCGATTGAATCAGCATCTATTCCTCCACTCCGTCCCCTGCCAGTTCGGGCAGCAGATGTTCCAGAACCTTCACGTAATCCGCGTAGAAAAGAGCATCGTCCGCCTGGATACTTTCCGGTTTGGGGCGGAACGCAATATACAGTCCGTTTTCCCCCAGGAACACCGTATCCTTAAGGCATTCTGCACTGTCCATGCTCAAATACAGGGATTCCTCCCCGGTGTACATTTGGATACAGGTGGGATCAAAGGGGGTCTCCCCATTTTCATTGCCGCTGTAAAGATCTGCGATACGCTTATCCACCATGTACATGATGTAATTGTCATCCGAGAAGGAGGTAAGCATTTTGCGCCAATAGGCTTCGTTGACCTCCACGCTGGAATCATCCCCCAGGTAAAGCAGGTCGAATGCCACCGATACCTCTCCGTTGCCGTCCACGTCGGGAACAACCTCTTCAATTTCATCCCGGATCATCTCGGCATTGGTGATGGACATGGGCTGGTTATAGAGTGCGATAATAAAGCGCATATCGTAGCGTTCCCGGTTAATCGATTGGTAAACCATGTAGGAAAGCAGGACGCTGACAAACAGCGCCGCCACGATAAAGATCCAGTTGCGGTACCAAACCACCTGGGCAAACCACTGGAACGGGTGCTTCTTTTTATCAATCAAGTTGTCGTATCGTTCTCTTTGAACCTTTTTCTTTTTGGTCTTTGCTTCTTCGGACATGATATGCCTCCTGTAAACGTGGGTGCTTTTTCCGCCCCGAAACATCCTTCCCGCTGTGCCCGGCGGAAAAGGGCTACAGCTTGACATCATATTTTATCACAAATTCAAGTAAACCGCAAGGGTTTTCCTACCAAAAAACCCACATATTGTGTGATTTACTTTCTTTTCCCCAATCTCTGCTATTTTCATCCCGCAGATTTCCTGTTTCTCTTGCAAATATCTATTGCAATTTCATAATTTTATGCTACAATGAAGGCAAATACAGAGCGAAAGGAAGATTTCATCATGGCAATTCGTATCGGTTCCATCGGGCTTGGAGGCATTTCCTCCGGCGTACACGTTCCGGGCATTCAGGCCTCTCCCGACCTGGTTCTAACCGCCCTCTGCGATATTGACAAAGACCGTCTCCTGGCCCGCGCCAAGGAATACGGCATTCCCGAAGACCATTGCTTCACCGATTATCGCGACCTGATCGCCTGCCCCGACGTGGATGCCATCGACATCTCCACCCCCAACGACGTACACATGGAAATTGCCATTGCCGCCGCCCAGGCCGGCAAGCCCTACGGCATTGAAAAGCCCATGACCATGGATACCCCCGAAGCTTTGAAACTCCAAGCCGCCACCCGGGAAGCCGGAGTTTCCAGCATGATCTACTTCTCCTACCGTTATAAGGCCGCCGCGCGGTTCATGCGGCACCTGGTGCGAAGCGGTGTCATCGGCAAGGTTCACCACGTCAGTATGCAATACTACCAGGAATGGGGACTTGCCATTAAGGACTGCCCCCTTGTATGGCGTTATGACAAAAAAGTCGCCGCCTCCGGTGCTCTGGGTGATTTGGGCTGCCATGGCCTCGATCTGGTTTCCTTCGTCACCGGTGAATCCTACCAGGCGGTAACCGCCCACCTGGATACCATCGTCCATGAGCGCAAGCTTCCCGGAAGCGATGCCATCGGCACGGTGGACGTGGACGACTTCTCCAACATTCTGGCAAAAATGACCGGCGGTATTTCCGCCACCTTCCAGATCTCCCGCTTCGCCTTCGGCCGCGGCAACTACCAGCGCATGGAAATTTACGGCGAAAAGGGTGCTCTGGTTTATCACCTGGATCGTCTTCCCGGCAAGGACGAATTGGAAATTGCCAACGACGAAACCGGCGGCGTCTATACCGCCATGGAAATTCCCCAGGAAATGCAGGTCAGCCAGATGCAGTGCTTCGCCGACCTACTCCGGGGAAAAGATGACGGTCTCAACGCCACGGTGGACGACGGCGTCACCAGCGAGATTCTGCTGGACGGCATCCTGAAAGCTTCCGAAGAGGGACGCTGGATCACTCTGTAAATAGTTCAACCCCGAAAGCCACGGCTTTCGGGGTTTTCTCTTCCTCAATAATTTTCGCAACGAATCTCAAAATACGCCTGGGGATGGGCGCACACCGGGCACACCCCCGGCGCTTTCATGCCCACCACGATATGACCGCAGTTACGGCATTCCCAGATTTTGACCTCGCTTCGTTCAAACACCTCCTTCATTTCTACGTTGTGAAGTAGTGCCCGGTAGCGTTCTTCATGCTGTTTTTCCACCCCCGCCACCAGGCGGAACTTTGCCGCAAGGGCAGTAAACCCCTCCTCCTCGGCGGTTTTGGCAAAGCCTTCGTACATGTCACTCCATTCGAAGTGCTCCCCCTCGGCCCCGGAAAGCAGATTCTGGTCGGTGGTGCCGATACCCCCAAGCTCCTTGAACCAGATTTCGGCATGCTCCTTTTCGTTATCGGCGGTCTTTTGGAAAATGGCCGCAATCTGCTCGTAGCCCTCCCGTTTGGCAACCGATGCAAAGTAGGTATACTTGTTTCTGGCTTCCGACTCCCCCGAAAAGGCATCCCGTAGGTTTTGTTCGGTTTTTGTTCCCTGATACTGGTTTGACATATTGCTTCTCCTTTTACAAAAAAATGGCAGGAATTCTCCTGCCATTATGTTTTCCAGTTTTCGGAAACCTTATACAATCCTCAGATCAGTGTGTAAAGATCGGTGTACTCATAGCCCAGGGAGGAAGCCACGTTGGCATTGACGCACTTACCCAGGTAGATGTTGACACCATTTTTAACGCCGGTGTTGGCTTTGGCCGCCGCTTCCAGACCCATGTCGGCAATCAGCTTGCCGTAACGGAAGGTGGCGTTTGCAAGAGCAATGGTA
>JAFYNU010000364.1 GCA_017547975.1 Clostridia bacterium | reverse complement strand
TGGATACCCCCCTGGAACATCTGGTAGCCGAAATGCAGGAAGCAAAGCTGATGGTCCGTGGAAAAACCACCGGACTGGGCATTCCCGCCAGACGCATGTACCACCACTTTGTCCCCAGCCAATCCTTCTGCCACCGCGGCACCCTGTACAAGGTGACCGATATGGACCCCGAACTGGGTGTGGTGTATGCCACCGAATCGGGGGACCGGCTGGATGCCCCGGTGGACTACAAGCAATGCCGTATCTACAGCCTGGAATCGGTGCCCCAAATGGCGGGCTACTATCCGGTGCATTACGAAGTGGCCGACAGCATCACCGGCGGCTACGAGGCAACCCTGTTTGACGGGGTGACCTTCACGGTGGATACCACCGGCTACTTTGCCATGAATCCCGCCGATCCTACCCCCGACCTGGTGAAGGGGGCGGATGCCAAACCCCTGGACGAGGGCTTCCGTCGGGATGCCTTCCGTCGGGTGAATGGGGGACGGGTGCTGTCACTGCGTATCAAAAATATCCAAAATGACCGGGTAGCCCTGTTGCTTGCGGTCATGCTGGAAGAAATGATGAAAACCGTCTTCCCCTATTCCCATAAGACCCTGGCGGTTTGTCCCCTGATCCGGGACGAATCGATTTACGACGGCACCTTTGGCCGCCGCCTGCGGGACTATTTCCCCCGTCTCCAGCGGGGCGAATATTACGATGGGTTGGAGGAGGATACCGAAATCCTCATCATTGAGGACAGCGAAAGCGAAACCGGCATGCTTTCCACCCTCCTGCAAAACGAGCAGTATCCCTTTGGTATGCTCTTTGATACCATGCGAAGCTATCTTCGCTGGCTGGCAGACTATACGCCGGAGGGCAACGTCACTGGGGATTATCTCCACTTCGGCGGTGATCGCTTCCCTGAAATTTTCGACCGGGATACCCTGCTTGCGGTGCTGACCGAATTCGAACGGGTTGCCCGCACAGATTCGGTGGTGGTGGACAAGGTGGCGGGCAGCGGCTGCTGCAGCTATTGCGGCCGCCCCCTCTATGCCGCCGAATACACCGAAATCGAAGACCATGCAGGCGCCGGCAACCGGAAAATCTGCCGGGAATGCGAGGCTCTTCGGGTTCGGGACGAAACCCAGCTTACCTCCATTTACGAGGGGGTACGGAAAACCCTTTCGGGCACCTATGGTATTACCCTGGCATCCGATATTCACGTACGCTTTGCCACGGCGGAAAAAATCCGTGCCCGTATGCAAACCGGCGACCAGCGGGTGGTGCTTGGCTTTGCCAACACCAAAACCCGGGAGCTGTGGGTGGAAGCCGATGCCCCTGCCCCCAACGTGGCCGGTGTGTTGGCCCATGAACTGACCCACATTTGGCAGTTTGATAACATTGCCCTCACCGATCTGACCTACCTGGAAGGCCATGCCTCCCTGGTGGAGGTGGATTATCTCCGGAGCAAGGGCTTCCGCCGTTTTGCGGAAAACCAGCATAAGGAATTGCAGGTGCGGGACGACCCCTACGGCGAAGGCTATCGCCGTCTCCGCCGGGAAATGCGGGAAGCCGGGGAGAGCAACGTGTTTATCTACATTCTCTCCCTCTTTGGACCCAACGGTACCGGGGCGCCCCCCTCGCCCGGGGACCCGCCCAAACCTGAACCGGAACCTCCCACGCCGGAGCCTCCCACACCGGAACCCCCGAAGCCGGAACCCCCGACGCCGGAACCCCCGACGCCGGAACCTCCGAAACCGGAGCCTCCCACGCCGGAACCTCCCACACCGGAGCCTCCCGCACCGGAGCCTCCCATGCCTGAGCCTCCGAAACCGGAGCCCCCGACGCCGGAACCTCCGACGCCGGAGCCCCCCAAACCGGAGCCGATCCAGGTAAAGCCTGCGATTCAGCGTACCCCCGGTGCCTGTCCCAAGTATATTTACGAGGGACTCACCGATAAGCGCCGCACCCTTTACGACCGGGTGCTGAATGCCACCTTGAATTTCCTGCCCAGCGTGGAGTTCAACGATCTGGAACTCACTCCGGAGGATGTCTTCGATACGGTGGATTACGTAAAGTGGGATCATCCGGAAATCTTCTGGCTCAGCCGAAGCGAGTATTTTTCCGCCACCCACAGGGCGGATACCGGTATTGGTGTCACCCTGACCATGTCCTACAATATGACCCCGGCCCGTGCTCAAACCCGTCAGACCGAAATCGAAAAGGCCATCAGTCCCTTCCTCACCGCCATCACGTCGGATATGACCGATTTTGAGGTGGTGGAAAAGGTGTATGAAAATATCATCGACCTGGTGGACTACGATTCGATTGCACTGCTGGAAAGCAAAAAACAGCCGAAAACCAACAAGCCCGACGATATCCGCAATATTTACGGCGTGTTTGTCAAACGCAAGGCGGTTTGTGCCGGCTATGCCATGGCCATGCAGTATATTCTGAATAAGCTTGGAATTGAATGTCTCTACGTCAAGGGGGACACCCCCCGGGGCTACCACGCCTGGAACATTCTCAAGCTGGAAGGGGAATATTACCTGATGGATGCCACCTGGGGGGATGGTTCGGATACCGATAAGAAGCAGTCCCAGGAGGGGGTTGGTTACAACTACTTCTGCGTCAACGACGAGATTGCAAAGGCGGATCATACCCCCGACGTAACCTATCCCTTGCCCGCCTGTACCTCCATGAAGTACAACTGGCATTGCCACTACAACCTGTGGTTCGATCGCTACGTGCGCAGTCAGGCGGAGGAGGCGGTGGTTCGGGAATTGAAACGGGACCGCAGTGTGATTTCCCTGCGCTTTGCCACCAAGGCGGAAGCCGATCGTGCGGCGGCCGATCTGGTGGATAAACAGGAAATTTCCGGTATTTTACTCCATGCCGAAATGAAGCTTGGCATCAAGCTTTCCGATAAGTATACCTGGACCCGGCACCCCCGGGCCCACACCCTCACCTTCTATGTGACCCGGCTGTAATCGGCCGGGAAGGAGGAAAGCATGAAATCCTTCGACCAAATGCATTTCAAACGCAAATGGGCCCTTTCTCTTTTCAAAAACAAGCATATCCGGCTTGGGGAAATGAGCCTTTACAAGGACTTCACCCGGGATACCCGGGGAGACCCCTATCCCATCACCGGACGAAGCGGCGACCTGCGGGAGCAGGTTTCCGGCAACCGCTGGCGGGTGGAACGGGGCAGTGTCCGCCGGCTTTTGGGGGATTATTTCCCCTATGCCACCTACCGATTCCGGGCAGAAAGCCTGGGAAAGGGGGCAGGGTTCACCTTTGAAAGTCCCGCTGCCCGGGGGACCGTCCTTTTCCGAAACGGAGAAGGGGGTGTCACAGCCGAGCTTGGGTTGGACGACACCATCCAAACCGGTATCCCCTTCACCCCCGGCATGGCCTTTTGGGTCACCTGCCGACCGGGCGCCTTTGACCTCTATTTGGATTCCGGCGATGCACCGGTGTACGTGGGTACCCTGACCCGGCCGTCCTTTGCCGACGTGATCCGGGAGGAGGTTATGGCCCAAAGCACCGTTTCCACCCTGGCTTATGCCGGTGCGGTGCTCTATGACGTGGGTTATTTCCTGGATTCCGGCATTGCTCAGGCGGATATCCGCCCCATCCGCACCGAGGATGGGAAGGTGCTTTGCGAATCGGGAAAAATCTGGCTCTCGATTTCGGTGCGTATGCAGGAGGGCTGTTATCAGGGGATTCTCTCCTGGACACCCGGCACCGCCGAATTGGAACTCACCGGCGCCCTCTTCTTCAACGTGGGGGATGGCAGAATCACAAACGACGTGGCTTCCTCCATTCTCTACCACCGGGGGGAGGGGAAGTGGTATATCTGGTATTGCTCCTTCTCCCACGACCATCGCCTGGCCCACGCTGTCATGGATGGGGATCCCCGATTTGGGGTGAATATTGTGGATGCAACCCTGATGGAAATGGGAAGCGCATTTGAAGAATTTGCAGGGCAGACCG
>JAFYNU010000363.1 GCA_017547975.1 Clostridia bacterium | reverse complement strand
TTCCCGTACTTCAACTTCATGATTATCAATGTAAAAAACAAAGCCGCCTTCCAGGCAATAGTGGAACTCATGACCCTTGTGAGCGTTCATATGAAGCTCTTCCTTGCTCTTTTTGCCTATGGTAACCAACAGCGGTTCGATCTTCCGGCTGGCAAAGTCGTATGCCAGATTCTTGTAGTTATAGTCTTTGGTGCGTTCCACGCCAATTCCCTTATCTTTTCTGACCAGGGAGTAGAGGCTGAGCTTTGCCTGTTCACCGGTGAGCAGTTCGGTTACACTGACGCCATAGTATTCTGCCGCTTCGCACAGAATACTGATGGGGATGTCCACGTTCCCCGACTCGATTTCCAGGTACGTCTCCTTCGGGATGGTCAGCTTTTCGCAAAGTTCTTCCACGGTCACATCCGATAAATCACGGATTTCCCGCAGACGCTGGGCAATTTCCTTGATATTATTCATGGTTATCTCCTTCTGTTACCCCGATTCCTGGGCTTTGGGGGATTGGCAAGGTCTTTGATTTCATCCTCGGTCAAATGGCGGAAGCTGCCCGGCTTGATCCCCTGAACGGTCAGGGGGCCGATGGCAATGCGAACCAGCCGCTTCACCTTCAGGCCGCAGGCTTCGCACATTTTACGCACCTGGCGATTATGCCCTTCCTTGATGGTCACGGTAATACGGGCGCTGGTTTCGAATACATCCTTTACCATGGCTCTTGCCGGAGCGGCCGTAAACTCCACCTCGCCGTTCTCATCCAGAATATCCATCCCCTTGGACATTTTGACAACCGCTTCCCTGGGGTCTCCCTCCACGGTTACCAGATAGGTCTTTTCCACCTCGTGCCGGGGATGGGCAATACGGTTGGCCCATTCGCCGTCATTTGTCATCAAAAGCAAGCCTTCGGAATCCATATCCAATCTGCCAACCGGGAACAGGCGGGCCCGAATCCCTTCGGTTAGCTCATGGACACTCTTCCTCCCCAGCTCGTCCGACATGGTGGTTACATACCCCCGGGGTTTATAAAGCGCAATATAGGTCTTGATGGGTTTATTGGCAAGTCGGCGGCCGTCCACTTCGATCTTATCCTGTTCCGGATCGGCACTCTCGCCAATGACAGCCACATGGCTGTTCACCCGAACGCGGCCGGCCATGATCAATTCCTCCGCTTTTCGGCGGGATACGCCGTGGGCGGCGGCAAGTATTTTTTGAAGTCGTTCTTTCATATTCTCCCTTATTCTACAAGCGATTGCAGATTTCCCGGATTTCATAATCCCGGAGCTTTGCAATGCTTTGGTATATCGTTACGTAGTTTTCGTGGCGAATCGGGTCGATGATCCCCTTCTCCACCGCTTCCAGCACCCGACAGCCCGATTCTTTCGTATGGGCACAATCGTCCCACCGGCAATCGGTATATCCATCGAATTCCGGGAAGCAGGACGGCAGACGATTTTTGTCCAAAAGCAGCATTTGGATCGGATCCAGATGGGAAAAACCCGGTGTATCCACAATATATCCACCCCGTCCGTTGTCAAAGAGCTCAATATGTCGGGTGGTATGTCGTCCCCGCCCAATCTTTTTGCTGATATCGGAGGTTCTCACCTTCACGTCGGGCAACAGATTATTCAACAGGCTGGATTTACCCACGCCGGAGGAACCGGCAAACACGCTGATTCCCTCCCCCACGTATTCCCGCAGGGCGTCAATTCCTTCGCCGGTGTGGGTGCTTGTAACAAAGGTAGGATAGCCAGCCTTCCGGTAGATTTCTGCCAGGGGATTGCCATCCACCACATCGGTCTTGTTTACGATAATCACCGGTGTAATCCCATTGTATTCGGCAACCGCCGTGAGAATATCCATCGACAACCGTTCGGTCACAGGGGGTGCCATGGAAGCAACGATAAAGAGGTGGGAAATATTGGCCACCGGCGGGCGAATCAGATAATTCTTACGCAGGGCTATCTTTTCCACCAAATGCTCGTCTCCCTCCGCTTTGCGGAAAGTGACATTATCACCCGCAAGGGGGAAAGTCCCATCAATGCGGAACTTTCCCCTTGCACGGCAAACGTATTGTTTTCCATCCTCCGCCAAAACCGTCATGCGGTCACCGGTGGAGCGTACGATCAATCCTTCAGGCATTATTCAAACTCTTCCACATAAGAAGTAAAGGGAGTGGTACTGCTACCCACGTATACGTCAAAGACACAGCTTTCCCCCTTGGTTCCGGTCTGTTTCACCGTAATATCGTTTGAAGCAATGGTTACGCTGGCGCCATACCAAATCAGAATACCGTTCGCCTTGATGGTTACCTGGAGAACGTCCGACTCGGTATATCCCTGGGATGCCAGGGCCGCGGGCTGGAACACGTAGCTTGCATTACCGGTGGTAGCTTCGGTAGTCGTTGTGGTTTCGGGTTCACTGGTAGTCTCCGATTCGGTCTCGCTGGTAGTCTCCGATTCGACTTCACTTGTGGTTTCCGACTCGGTCTCGGTTTCAGTTTCGGTTTCTACGGGCATGGGTCCCTTGCTGACCAAAAGATCCACCCGATCGCTGTCCTTTAGCACGGTGTCCTTCACAATAGACTGTCCAATGATGGTTCCCTCGGGAGCATCGTTATACTCTTCCACAACCTGATCAAATTCAATCTGTTGTTCTGTCAGAATCTTGATCGCCTGAGCCAGAGACAGACCATACAGGTTGGGCATCACTTTTTGGGCTTCTTCGGTACCAGAGCTGATATAGACGTAGATTTCGTCCCCGCTGCGGACGGTTTCGCCCATCACCGGATCGGTGCGAATGATCACATTCATAGGAACGGTATCACTCATTTCATAGGTAGGAACAATGATTACATTATTGATCTTGTTCTGGGTAAAGAGGTTTGCAAGCTTATTGGCACCTTCACTGTAATCCTTACCGATGATATCGATCATCTGGATTTCCCGGATGCCCAGGCTTACGTCCAGGGTAATGGTGGCATTGCTTTTAACCGTGCTGCCCGCAATGGGATTCTGTGCAATAACCGTTCCTGCTTCCTGATCATCGCTGAAGACTTCTTCGCCCTTCTTGATCTTCAGGAATTGATAACGGGGATCGTTTCCAAGTTCCTTCACAACCTGCTCGTAGGTCTTGCCCACCAGGTTAGGCAGTTCTACCGGCTCACCGCTGTCGCTTCCGCATCCCTTCAAAAGGGACAGGAACACCACAACCGCCACAATCAGAAAGATAAACGCACTCAGCACCCCGGCAAGAACAGGGAGCTTTTCGTTGTATTTGAACTGGGCCTTTTGACGTTTTCTCTTCGTCTTCGGAGAGGGAGTCACATATTCCCCCCGGTTATTCTGTTCGATCTTACCAACTTCTTTTGTGGGAAGCGTCTCTTCCCCCGCTTCATCGTCAACCGCCTTTTCCTTATAAAGCCCAACGGGGATCAGGGGATTCTGTTTGTAGGCTTCCATGTCAGAAAGCATCTCTGTGGCCGACGCGTAACGGTCATCCGGATCGGTTGCCATGGCCTTGAGTACAATGGCTTCCATACCGGGCCGCACCTTGGGGTTTTTCGCCATGGGAGACGGGGGTTCGGAAGAAAGATGCTGAATGGCAACTGCCACGGGAGTTTCCCCGGTAAAGGGAAGCTCACCGGTGAGCATTTCATACATGATGATACCCACCGAGTAAAGGTCGGTACGGCCGTCTGTCATACCTCCCTTCGCCTGTTCGGGGGCGATGTAATGCACCGACCCAAAGGCGTTTTGGGTTACCGTTTGCTGATGATTTGCCATGCGGGCAATACCAAAGTCGGTTACCTTTACGGTACCATCCCGCAGAATCATTACGTTTTGTGGCTTGATGTCCCGGTGTACAATGTTGCGGGAATGGGCATGTTCCAATGCCTTCAGGATTTGGGATATGAAGAGCTGCAACTCGGCTTCGCTGAGAATCTTTCGCTGTTGCATGTACTGCTTCAGGGTAATGCCATCGATCAGCTCCATCACAAAATATTCCATGTGTTTTGTGATGCTGACGTCAAAAATGCTGACAATATTGGGGTGACTCATGGCGGCGACCGCCTCGGCTTCTGCGTGGAAGCGACTGCGTAATTCGTCGTCCTGCAAAATTTCGTCCTTCAATATCTTTACAGCAACGTATCGGTTCAGCTTGACATCTCGTGCTTTGTACACAACAGCCATGCCGCCGGTCCCGATAATTTCAAGCATTTCATAACGGTTATCCAATACCGTACCGAGATAGTTTGCCATTCTATGACCATGCCTTTCTTTGTCAGAGCACAGCAAGGCTCTGCTTTATCGTAAACACTGCCGGTTCAATCTCAGTCTTTGATAAACACGACAATGGAAATGTTATCCTTGCCACCTGCCCGATTTGCCATATCCACCAGGGTTTGACATGCATCGGCGGGTGTTTCACTGGTTTTCAATACCTGCTCAATCGCCATATCGGGCACCATATTGGTCAGTCCGTCGGAGCAAAGCATCAAAACCGCGCCCTTTTCCAACCTCAGCTCGAACACGTCCCCATTCACCTGGGGATCGGTACCAACGGCTCGGGTGATGATGTTCTTATCCGGGAAGGCATCGTATTGCTCTTTGGTAATGCTGCCATTCCGGAACAGGTCGCCGGCTACCGAATGGTCGTCGGTAATTTGCTTCAGCTTATCCTTCGCGCGGCATTTCAAGTGATACGTACGGCTGTCACCCACGTTAATCACGTAGGCATCTTCCCCTGCTACCAGGGCGGCCGTCAGCGTGGTTCCCATGCCCATATAGGAGGGATCCGAAATAGCGCTTGTGTATATTGCCATGTTAGCCGCATTAACACCGTTTTCCAGAAGTGCCACAGCCTCTTTTCTGGTGATTTTCCCAGACAGGTTATCCCAAACAGACCGGACAAATTCTTCGCAGGCGATTCGGCTGGCTTCTGCACCGCCATTTACACCACCCATGCCATCGCAGACCATCAGCAAGGCCATGTTCCGTTCATGATCCAGTTTCAAACAGGTGCTGTCCTGATTCTCTCTGCGCTTTTTACCAACGTCGGTCATGCTCCACGCTTGCATCGGTCTCACTCTCCTTTTATATCCGTCGCACCAACAAACAGGTTTGACATCATCCATGTTTATGTATCATTTCTGCCACTCAGAATCACAACTCCTGTGCCTTCCGATATGGCAAAAGGAACCCAGGGCATAACTGCCCTGATTTTAATATTATATCGTTATCCGCTTCCCTTGTCAACTTTTATTTCCCATCATTTCGATCTATTTCGCATTTTTTCAGAGAATCGCTACATTTTGTCTATGGACATGGTAACCGCCGAAAACTCCTGAAGGAGCTTTTGCGCATATACCAAATCGGGGATCAGCCCACCGGCGATCAAACGCGCTCC
>JAFYNU010000362.1 GCA_017547975.1 Clostridia bacterium | reverse complement strand
AGGGTTCTTCCTCCTTGGCTGCAGCATCCTGGCTTTTGGCCTCACCATCCTTCTTTTCCTGGCTACCACCTGGCTTGCAAAACAGCTTTGTCGAGGCAGCGGCTGGCTTTTCCGAAAAACATTCCATCTTCCAAAGCGTAAGGAGGTCTTGGCATGAAATCATCCACAAAAGCTTTTCTGATCATCGGCAGTATTCTGTTTCTTGCAGGTTTGCTGATGGTTGCCGCATCATCACTGTTTCTATCCTTTGACGTTACATACGACTATCCCTTTTCCTTCTCGCAAAAGGAAGAATACCTGGAAGAATCCTTTTCCAATGTTCTCATCAAAACCACACAGTTTGACGTGACAATTCATCCATCCGAAACCGATAGTCCCAGAATTCGCTTTCCCGACGGAAAAGACTTTTCTGTTTCTCTTGAAATCGAAAATAACACCCTGACCGTCCGGGAAACCGATCGCCGCAGTTGGTTTCGACGCATTTTTAATCTTGCTTACCTCTCCGGACAGGTGGATCTTTATTTGCCTTCCCATGATTATCAATCGTTGTCCATTCGTTCTGCCAGCGGTGATATCGCTATCGAAAAAGGCTTCTCCTTCGACCATATCACGCTCCACACCACCAGTGGGGATATGGACGCTACCATGCTTGATGCCGATTCCATGAATTTCTCCACCACCAGCGGGGACGTAACTCTTCAGGACATACGGGCAGCAGATAGCATCAGTTTGAAAGCCGTCAGCGGTGATTTGGATGTAGGCACGGCGCTTTGCAATTCCTTTACCGCCTCCACCGCCAGCGGCAGGATCACGCTTGTTGCCTTGCAGGCAACAAATGTCCTCAACGCCGATACCGTCAGCGGATCGATCAAACTTTCGGATTGTGATGCGCATGATATTTCACTCAAAACCACCAGCGGATCCATCCGGGGCACCATACTAAGCGAAAAGAACTTTGATGCTCGCTCCACCAGCGGATCCATTACACTCCCCCCCGATGGTCCCGGTGGTACCTGCAAGGCGAAAACCACCAGCGGCAGTATTCATCTTGAAATTTCGAAATAAAAAACGCCCGAAGCCTATTGATCAGGCTTCGGGTATTTTTTATGCGTTATTGTCGCGATTTCTGATTTCCACCCGGCGTACCTTGCCGCTGGTGGTTTTGGGGAGCTCGTCCACAAATTCCACAATGCGGGGGTATTTATAGGGTGCGGTGGTCTTCTTCACGTGAGTTTGAAGTTCCTTCTTGATCTTCTCGTAGTAGACGGCGGTTTCTTCTTCACTCAATCCTTCCGGACGATAGTCCTTGGTCAATACCACAGTGGCTTTTACGATCTGCCCACGCTGGGGATCGGGGACTGCCGTAATGGCGGTTTCCAACACAGCCGGATGCTCCATCAAAGCACTTTCCACTTCGAAGGGGCCAATGCGATAGCCGGAGGATTTGATTACGTCATCCGAACGGCCCACGAAGTGTATATATCCATCCTCGTCGCTCCAGGCCATGTCTCCGGTGTGGTACCAACCACCTCGGGTTGCCTCGGCGGTTTTTTCCTCATCCAGATAATAGCAGGAAATAAGACCTGCTGGAATGCCGTTTTCAATGTTGATACAAATTTCTCCTTCTTCACCCACTTCGCATCGGGTACCATCGTTTTTCACCAGGTCGATATCGAAATGAGGGGAGAATTTGCCGGTGGAACCGGGTTTCGGTTGAATCCAGGGGTAGGTTGCAATGATAACCGGAGTTTCGGTCTGTCCAAAGCCTTCCCGCAGTTCAAGACCGGTCATTTCCTTCCACTTGTTGTAAACCTCCGCATTCAGGGGCTCCCCTGCAATGGTGGTGTAACGAAGAGAGGAAAGATCGTACTTTTTCAGATCTTCCCGAATCAGGAAACGGAAGATGGTGGGGGGCGCACAGAACACCGTTACCTTATACTTGGAAATCACTTCCAGGAGATCGGTGGGAATGAATCTGGTTCCGTAATCGTAGACAAAAATCTCGGCTTCCGAGATCCATTGTCCATAAAGCTTGCCCCAGGAGGTTTTAGCCCAGCCGGTGTCGGCAGAGGTAAAGTGCAGATCATCAGGCCCCAGGGTCTGCCAGAACTTAGCAGTCATGATGTGCCCCAGAGGATAGGCGTAGTTATGCAGTGCCATCTTGGGATATCCGGAGGTGCCGGAGGTGAAATAGCAGAGCATAGGATCGGAATTCTCATTGGGAATCCGTTCCAGTTCGGTGGAAAAGGATTCCATTTCCCGGTCAAAGTTCAGGAAATTTTCGTGCTCACCGTCAATGATAAACTTGGCCTTGAGCTTGTGACCGGTGGTTTCCTCCGCCTCCAAAATGCAGGAAAGGAGTCTTTCATCCGCTACGGCAAAGATGGCCTTCACGTCAGCCTTGGTAAAGCGGTACTGAAAATCCTTCAGGGTGGATTGGTGGGTTACAGGCACCAGCACCGCCCCCATTTTGTGGCAGGCAATGGCTACGATCCAAAATTCGTAACGAGACCGCAGGGTGGCAATCACAAAGTCACCCTTTTGGATGCCATGCTCCAGAAGCATATTGGCACACCGGTTGGAAAGGAGCTTCATTTCGCCAAAGCTAATTTCCCGCTCTCTGCCCTGGTCATCGCACCAGAGAAGGCACCCCTTATCCGGCTTTTCTTCCGCCAACACGTCCATTACATCGTAGGCAAAGTTAAAATGTTCTGGAATATGAATCTTGAAATTCTTTTTGAAATCCTCATAAGAGGTAAAGTCGGTTTTGCAAAAACGGTTTACCAGCATAGTAAATATCCTTAATTCAAATTACAATCACCAGAATCTTCGCTTGTTCGCCAACCGAAGACATGGCATGGGGGTGCTCCGAATCGAAATACAGGGAGTCCCCTTCCCGT
>JAFYNU010000361.1 GCA_017547975.1 Clostridia bacterium | reverse complement strand
CCCCCGCATTCACTTCAAAGAAGCGGAAGGGGCGCATTTCGGTGCCGTTGACCGCAAGCCAGCCCCGGGCGGCGGCGGTGACGGTTTCCACCGATCCGGGGATATACACCGCCGGGTCGGTATCCTTGAAATACCAGCTGCAAAGCTCCAGGAAGGAGATCAGGCCGTTGGTGTGATCCCCGTGCATGTGGGTCAGGAAGACCCCCTTCACCGAGGTGATGGGGATGCCCCGGGTGATGAGGCCGTCGATGACCTGGACACCCATGTCGATGAAGTAGTTGTTTTCCCCCACCGAAACCATGGCGGAGGAGCACTTGCGGTTGGGTTCGGGAACCCCGTGGGAGGAGCCGAAAAATACGATTCTCATAACGTTTTCTCCTTATTTCGTAATGGCTTTGTAAATAAAGGGGCTGGTGGGGGGAATTTCCTCCCCTTCCCCATAGATTCGTTCCAGGGTGATCCCCGGCAGGGTGCGAAGGGCCGGGGCGGCGGGGTATTTATCGTAGTTCATGGCGATGGCGATGAAGCCGTCGGCGGTGGGGTGGATGGTCACCGCCACGTTATCGCTTTGGCTGATCACCGGCTTTTCGGCCAGGATGCTTTCGGCGGCCCTGGCGTAGAGCTTCCAGTAGGGGTAGTCCACAAAGCTTTCGGGCTCCCCGAAGGTGTAGGCTTCCAGGGGGAAGTTGAGGAAATAGAAGTAACCCTCCCCTACCCTGTTGCGGCTGAAGATCACCGTACCGTCGGTATCGGCGGCCAGGATTTCAGCGCCGTTGCCCTCCATCATATATTTGGTTTCGTAGCGGAAGGGAAGCTCCGCCCCCTCAAACTGCATCACGTGGGTGCGGCTGTCCTTGCGCATCCCGTTGGAAAGCAGGCCGAAATAGCGCTCGCTTTCGGCCATCAGGCCGTTGGCGGTGGTGAAAAGCAGGCTTGCCCCCGCCTTCACCTTTTCCTCCAGGGCGTAGAGCACGTCCATTTTCAGGGGCGCCCAGCCCTTGGCGGAGGGGATCACGTAAAATTTGGCGTCGGGAATGGCATGGTCCAGGTCGCAGAAGGTCAGGTCGATATTGGCCTGTTTGGCCAGGGTGTACACCGCGTCGGCCACGTATTCCATCCGATCCAGATCCTTTGGCATGACGCAGACCCCGTCGTAGACCTTGGGGGGCAGTTCCCCGAAGGGCATGGCTTCGATGGCATCCGAAACCGCCTTCATGGTATGTGCCACCGGCTTGGGCTCGTAGCCGTTTTTCAGGATGCCCAGCTCGTTTTCGATCATGCTCCAGGTGTTGGGGGGATTTTTCAGGTGGAGCTGGTCGTGGGCGCACCACCAGTAGTAGCCTAAGGAGCCGTTGGCCCAGCCCGACCACAGGTTGGCCCGCAGGAAGTCGGCGGCCACCGGGCCGGTGCCGATCATGTTGCTGAAGGTACCCGATTCCTGCATCATGGCGGGCTTGCCGCCGATACCGGCGTAAAGCTCCACCTGGGCGGTGGGCACCAGGGTGGTGCGGGGCCGGTTCATGGGATCCACGTCACCCCCCACCGTGGGAGAGGGATAGGGGTGCGGGGTCAGAACGTCGGTGAGTTCCCCCTGATCCACGATCTGCCAGGGGCCGTCGTAGAGCTTGAGGCCGTGCATACCCGACATGATGGGCCGGGTCTGATCCTCCGACAGGATGGCGTTTCGCACGCTTGCGGTCCACATCCAGGCGGCGGCGCGGCTGTCGGTGAGGGAGAGGTTATTGGATTCGTTCCCCAGGTCCCAGTAGCCGATTTCCGGCCGGTCCTT
>JAFYNU010000360.1 GCA_017547975.1 Clostridia bacterium | reverse complement strand
TGATCGTGAAGAAGTACAAGGATATCCAAATTGGCCGGGCTCTGCTTTTGACCGATATTGCCATCGTCATTCTGGGCGGCCTGCTTTCCGGTTTCTCCCTGTTTTTGGGGTCGGTATCGGGCCTTCTGGTCAAAACCTTCGGCATTGATTTTGTCATCGCCGCCATCAAAAAACGTTTGGCGGGGAAAGGAAACTGATATGTTATCCAATTTTCACACCCACACCGTCTTCTGCGACGGCGCCAGCACCCCGGAAGAGGTGGTTCTTTCGGCCGTTCGAAAGGGCTTCGATACCCTTGGCTTTTCTGGCCACGGCCACACCCCCTTCGACAGCTCCTACTGCATGCAGGACACCGCCGGGTACCTCCGTACCGTCCGGGATCTTGCCTGCCAATACAAGGACAAGCTGCAAATCCTTGCCGGGGTTGAAGAAGACGCCGAATATCTTTTGAACCGCACCGAATACGACTACCTTTTGGGTTCCAGCCACTACCTCCGAAAAAACGGAGTCCGTTACCCCATTGATTCCAACCCGGAATGCTTCCAAAAATGTCTGGAGGTTTTTGACCAGGACGTTTTGGCCCTGGCGGAAAACTACTACTCCTTCTTTGTGGACTACATTCTCCGCCGCAAACCGGATATCATCGGCCACTTCGACCTGATCACCAAGTTTGATGAAATGGGCGAATCGCTCTTCCTGAAAAATCCCGACTACAACCGCCTTGCCGTTGCCGCCATTGAAAAGGCCGCCACCGCCGGGTGTGTGTTCGAAGTGAACACCGGGGCCATTTCCCGGGGGTACCGCACCACCCCCTACCCCAGCGAACCTTTGCTTTCGACTCTGCACCGAATCGGTGCCCGGGTGGTGCTTTGCAGTGACAGCCACCACGCCGACACCATTGATTTCGCTTTTGAGGATGCCAAAGCCCTCATGCGGGAGGCCGGCTTCCGTGAAGCCTGGACCTTCTGCAATGGCGAATTCGTCCCTTACGCAATTTAACGTAAAACAGCCGATGCAGTTTTGCATCGGCTGTTTTTGTCCCCCTGTGGAGGGTATGGACACAGAGGGACTATATCCCATCTGCCTATAAAGCAGAAGGACAGGTGAAAGGACTTACAGGGCTTTGGACGTATTTCAGCCAAAAAAGTTCCCGTGGAAATGCATTTTTTAACTTTGCTCCGCAAGGTAAAGGGAAATGCGGTTTTGCACGTAATCGGCTGCTTGTTCCGCAGTAATGGAGCCCGAGAAGAAGCTCTGGGCTTCGTTCCGAATCACCCGATGGAGCTCGCTATCGTAATAGCGCAGATGGTCGGCCTTTTCGATATAGTCCCAGGTGGCTTCATACTGTGCCTGTCCGCACTTGGCGTTGTATTGTTGGGCAAGGAAACGAAGGAATGTAGGTACGTACGGATCGATTTCCACCGCTTCGGGATTGGCACTGGCCACTTCTGCCTCCGGATCCAGGTAGCTGTTAATCAATCGGTTGAGATACTGTTCGGTTTCTTTCTTATTGATGGAGAATCCATCCCATGC
>JAFYNU010000359.1 GCA_017547975.1 Clostridia bacterium | reverse complement strand
GAGCGGATGGCAATGTAGGGCATAGGGTACCTCTCTTTCTTTTTAGAAGGAAGCGTCGGCCTTGTTGATGGCTTCGGCGAATTCCAGCATATTCTGTTCGGTCAGGTTCAGGTGGATCCCGATGCGAAGCGAACGGCTGAGAATGTCCAGGGTCTTGGGGCAAGCGGTCTTTTCGTAATCTACCTCTCCCTTGTAAGCCGGGTCATGCCAGGGATAGTTCTTTTCGGTGGCGCCGGTGCGGTTGGTGATGCCACTCCAATAGGTGAAGATGTGGCGGTCGGGGAAGGCGCCGTTGCCGTAGGCGGAGCCCACCGCAAGACCTTCCCGATCCAGTGCTTCGGTGAGGGCTTTGCATTCCTCGGCGGAGTTGGCAATCATGGCGAAGGATACGCCGCAATCCCCCTCGGGGTCGCCCACGATCTGGCGGGTATAGTGCTTGGGATTGGGGTCAAGGGCACCCAGCAGGGTCTTTTTCAGCTTGCGGGTAGCCGCCAGGTTGCCCTCCAGCTTATGGAGCTGGGCGTAAGCCACGCCGCCGCAGAGCTCGCTGGCGCGGTAACCGGCCCGGGTGAAGTAGGGCACGTTGCTCCCCTCGCCAATGCCGTTATTCCACATGATACCGGCGGGGTCGGACTGATAGTAGCCACGGGCATAGTTATCATCATTGCTGGTGAAGAAGCAGCCGCCTTCGCCGCAGGTGATGTTTTTGTAATAGTTCAGGCTCCAGGCAAAGGCATCCGAAACCACGCCGCAGAACTTGCCCTTGTACTTGGCGCCGATGGCCTGGCAGCAGTCTTCAATCATGTAAAGACCGTGCTTTTTGGCAACCGCCCGGACTTCGTCGATGCAGGCGGGAACACCCTGCATGTGGGTCAGGATGACACACTTGGTGTAGGGGGTAATCTTCTTTTCCAGGTCAACCGGGTCGATGCCCAGGGAGTTATCGATTTCGCAGGGAACCGGCACGGCACCCACTTCGATGCAGGCCGAGGCGGTGGCAATGTAGGTATAGGCCGAAACGATCACCTCGTCCCCGGGGCCGATGCCCAGGGATGCCAGACAGCAGGACAGGGCGGAGGTGCCGGAGTTGACGAAGAGGGCGTGCTTGGCGCCGGTCATTTCGCAGGCCATTTGTTCAAATTTGGTGGTGTAGCTATCCTTGCGGTAGCGCCAGAGAAGTTCGGGATTGGTGAGAAGTTCGGTGGCGATTTCCAGTTCTTCCTTGCCAATGCTCTGCCAGCCCACGCCACCCGAGAGGATGGGGGTTTTGATTGCCTTATCGTATGCCATGGTGATTCTCCTTTATTCGTTTACAAATTTTTTGAGGGATTCGGGAATTTCAATGTTGGCTTCCTTCATGATACGAAGGGGGTTGCGATAGAGAATATTGCGGATGTCCTCGTCGGAAATATCGGCGGAAAGCAGGGCGCCAATGCCGAATTCGTAGGAGAACCAGGGGGCGTCCACCCCAAAGAGGATGCGGTCCGAAAGACCCGCTTTCACGTAGGCATCCACCATGCCCCGCTTGGAAAGCACCGCCGTCAGCTCCAGATAAAGGTTGGGGTAGGCTTTGCAAAGCTCGATGGATTCCTCGATGCGCTGGAAGGAATGGCCGGCGATGAAGGGGAAGTTATGCCACTTCCGAAGCACCTTTTCCGCCTCCCCCTCCCCATCACATCGGCTTCCGCACCAGGTGTGGAAGAGAATGGGAAGCTTGCGCTCATCGGCATAGGCGTAGTAGAGTTCATGGCTGGGGTCGGCGATGGAAACCCCATAGGTGTCCCCGTGGAATTTGAAACCCACGGCGTACTTGTGGGACTCCAAAAAGTCAATGTCCCGCTTGGGATCACAATCGGGGTCGAATACCCCCACGTACTGGTAGAAGCGTCCGGGGAAGGCCTCCGCCGCCTTATGGTCGGCCTCCATGTAGGGGAATCCCCCGTAAAGCACGTCGTGGCTGACCATGAAGGCCAGGGGAACGTTATTCTTATCCATCTGGGCCACCTGCTTGGCGGTGGTATCCACCAGCATATTACAGCCCGCATTGTCGAACATGTGGGCGTGCATATCGATGATGGGACAGCTTTCACATTTCCCGGTGGTCAGGAATTCTTCCGCCAGGGGCGAATCATAGCGAATCACAGGCAATCCCTCCAATCAGTGCTTCCATGTTTTTGTAGAAGATATTCTGTTTGTCTTCCTGGGTGATATTGGCCGCCGCCACCATCATGACGGTGCCGCCGGGGTAGCGTGCCGGGTAGGAGGAGGAATACAGCAGGCGCTTCGACCCGAATTTTTCCACCAGATCCTCAATAGCCCCCATCCACACGTGCTCCGAAAGGCACAGGGAGATGCCGGGGTAGGCCTTCATCAGGGGATAGATCTTTCGGGCATTGGGCCACTCCTCGTTCACCGAAAGCACCACCTTCAGCTTGGGGTGGCGTTCCATGATCTCTGCCAGATATTCAAAGCTGTTCTTCCCATCCCGATGGTAGAAGATGGGGATGGAAAGCTTTTCGCAGGCGGTAAATTCATCCCGGAACATGGTGGGATGGTAGGGAACGTTGAAGGATTCCTGGTAAAGGTAGAAACCGGCAATTTTGTCCCGCTTGAAGGTTTTCGCCAATTCCTCCACCGGGGGCATTTCCCCGGGCTGAGTGGGCAGAAGGAGATAGAGACCGTAGGCCCCTTCGGTTTTTGCGGTGCGCTCCGCCACCATGGGCATGGTGCGGCAGGGGGGCAGCCAGCCCATCTCCCGGTGAACCACCACCGCCCGTTCGGCTTCGGCGTCCCGCATGGTCTCTGCCAGGGTCAGTTCGGGTTCTGCCCCAAGGTAGGGACGGCCGTAGAGCATACGGGCATCAAACACCTGTATTTTTTCCATTTTCACTCACCTTTCTTTGGATTTCCATATAATTTCTTCTGTGATTTCAAACCCATCGGGTTCCACCCGACAGGGGTAAAAGCATATTTTCACACCATTCCGGCTCACCAGGTCCAGGGTTTCGGCAAACTTCGGATCGGTCTTCCGGTTGGCATACACCTCCCGTACCCCGGGCATGGGGATGACGAAGGCAATCATCGCTCCGGCGGTTTTTGCCGCCTCCATCAGTTCCAGAAGGTGTTTCCGTCCCCTCTCGGTGGGGGCATCCGGGAAATATCCCACGCCCTCAAGCTCCAGGGTACAACCCTTCACCTCCATCCAGGCGGGCTTTCCCTCCCGTTCCAGGTAGAAGTCGATACGGGAGGCGCCAAGCCTGGCTTCCGGCTTGATCAGGTCGTAATCCTGGGTTCTAAGCCATTCCCCCATGGCAATATTAGGGGCCTGGCTATCGATATTGACCCATCCAAGACCGGGCTTTTGGGCGGCCACCAGGTCGAACCGGGTTTTGCGGCCGGGGGTCCAGGCGTCGGTAAGGGCAACGGTGTACCCCGGCACCAGAAGCTCGGCGCAACGGCCGGTATTTTTCACGTGGACGGTTTCCCGCACCCCATTTTCCAGTTCCACCTGGGCAACGAAACGGTTTTCCCGGCTGAGAAACCGGGCCAATTGGATGTTATTGTATTTCATTCGTCACAGGACAGCAACACGTCGGTGGCGGCATCCCAAAGGGAGTAGAATTCCTCCCCGGTTTTCACGTAGTTCGCCATCTTCAAAAGTACCGTGGCAATGGCCATTTCCTCGTCCGAAAGGCGGGCTCCCTCAAAGGGCGGCTTGTACCAGACCCGGCCGTTTCCGGTGATGGCCGAAATTCCCAGGCCGTCCAGGTTTTCGTATTCCCCAAAGGCGACCCGTTTCAGTTCAAATTCATGGGCGATTCCGTCCTGGAGGTAGCGGACGGTGTTATTGACAAGCTCACCCCGGGTACCCTTCACGTGGATCAGGGGCATACGGATGCCGGAAAAATACTGTTCCTTGGAATAATCGTAAATGCCGGTTTTCTTCCCAAAGCGATAGACGGCGAGCTTTTCCTCCGGCTCCACCAGGGTTTCCTCCAGGGCTCCATTCCGGCCCCGGTAACGGGTGATGGGGTCGGTAAGGGGGATGGTGGTAATTTCAGGGGTCTTCTTCCTTACCCCCAGCAGATAGCGAAGCAGGCTGACCCCATGGTAATCGTGGCAGGCAGAAAGATACACCTGGTTCACCTTGCCAAGCAGACCCGATTCAATGATCGCCCTGTAGGCGCTGTAACGGGGGGCCAGGTGGAACTGTTCCGCCACCTGCACCCGCCAGGAGGGGTCGGAATTCGCCATCTTCTGGGCTTCTGCCCGGTTGATTCCCACCGGAGTTTCGGTCAAAAGAGGAATTCCCCGCTCTGCCATGGACCGGATCACGTTGCAAATATTACCCTTATTGATGCAGGACACCACGAAATCGAAGTTCCCATCCAGGAGCTCATCCAGCGTTCCCACAAAGGGAAAGGGATATTTTTTTGACAGTTCAGCCCGTTTTTCCGCCTTTCGCACGAAAACGCCGCTGACCGCAAAATGCTCCGGCAGAAGGAGCGCGATCCGCATATAAAATTCGCTTCTCCAACCACCGCCAATAATGGCATATCGAATCATATTCGTTTCCTCTCTTTTTTTATTTTCTCACAAAACCGAAGCAGATATCATCCACCCGCAGGCGGCAGATTACCGCCCCTCTCCTTCAAAATCCATCCGGATCTTTTGAAGAATCTCCACGTCGGCGGGGCAGAAATCATAGTTTGAAATTTCCGACGGGGTGATAAATCGAATGTCGTTGTGTTCCAGCTTTTTGGGTGTCCCCTCCCGGATGGAGGCATGAAAAAGGGAAAGATGTACCGTCAGGTCGGGATAAACGTGGGTTACCTCGGTATAGAGTTTCCCCACCTGGATGGTCACGTCCAATTCCTCCCGGCATTCCCGTACCAGGGCTTCCTCCGACGTTTCCCCAGGCTCGACCTTGCCCCCCACGAATTCCCACAATAGTCCCCGGGCTTTGTGCGCCGGACGCTGGCAGATCATAAACTTGTTCCCCTGCCAAATCAGGGCGGCCACAACTTCGGTCATAACATATTCCTTCTTTCTCCCGTTTCATTTGTCTCAGTATATCACAATCCGAAACCCTTGGCAAGAATAACGAAAACAATTCGCGAAATATCTTTTCGGCTTCCTCTGCATAAATAAAAGCCGTCCGGCAGTCACCGAACAGCTTTCATTTTCCTGTTTTTTACCAGTTGAAGGTCACAAGACCCATCACGTAGATGATGATGACGGCAACCGGAACCAAAATGCAGAAGATGGGTTTCATCCAGTTCTGTACCTTCAGACCCTTGCCGGAGTTGGCTTCGGCAATGAAATTCTCCCAGCCCCAGCCATAGCGCTTGAAGCAGCAGAAGAGTACAAAAATCAGCGAGCCCAAAGGCAGCAGATTGTAGTTGACAAGGAAGTCCCACACATCCAACCAGGCAGTACCTTCGCCGAAGGGAACAAAGTTACTGAAGGTGCTGTAACCCAAAGCGGTGGTGGTGGAGGTAAGCAGGATCACGATACCGCAGATGATACAGCCCTTGGGACGGCTCCAGCCGAAGAGTTCGCGGGCGCAAGCCAGAATGTTTTCAAATACCGCGAACACGGTGGAGAAAGCCGCAAACACCATGAACAGGAAGAAGATGGTACCGCAGATGCGTCCGCCGTTCATGTTGTTGAACACACTGGCCATGGCATCAAAAAGCAACGAGGGACCGGAGCTGA
This sequence comes from Clostridia bacterium, assembly GCA_017547975.1. Classification (GTDB taxonomy): domain Bacteria; phylum Bacillota; class Clostridia; order Oscillospirales; family QAMX01; genus RUG11797. The sequence goes on along the minus strand of JAFYNU010000359.1, from coordinate 256 downwards.
CTTTCACGTCATAGGTGGTGCAGGCCGGGAAGATGATCAAACCGGCAGTGATGGCAACGAAGGTATCCAAAAGGATAACATTCACCGATTCCCCCATGAGGGAACGTTCCTTGCCGATGTAGCTGCCGAAAATAGCCATAGAACCGATACCAAGAGACAGAGAGAAGAATGCCTGGTTCATGGCGCCAACGATAACCTGCGGCGTAATCTTGCCAAAGTCGGGCAGGAGGTAGAACTTCAGACCTTCCACCGCCTT
>JAFYNU010000358.1 GCA_017547975.1 Clostridia bacterium | reverse complement strand
AGGACCGTAGTTAGCCGCAGACTGCTGGGACTGCATCAGATTCAGCAGACCTGCAGGCAGCGTCCACATTTCCTTCTTGGTAATCAAAGTCTTCAGAATGATGTACTCATTCCAGAAGGACAGGAAGTTGAACAAAATGACGGTGATGATGGAAGGCTTTGCCATGGGGAAGATAACCTGCAGCATGGTGCCATCCCCCTTTTGGGGGATGCCGGGAAAGTGAGCATATATCTTGGAACAAAATTCGCAAAACAAAAAGAAAACCATCGGGCTTGAACATCCCATGCTGGAGGATTATCTGGCATTGAAAAGGATATTGGTCAGTCCGGAAAACGCATTGTGCCGTTTGAATCCTGCCGACCGTAAAAAGGTCGTTCAATTTCGGCTGGTTCTCGTGATTGCCGCCGCAGTGGTAGCTTTGGCCGGAGCATTGATCCTGTTGTTGGATTTGCCGCTGTTTGGTGAGATGAAGTTTGTGCCTGTTTGCGTAGGTCTTGGTGTGGCGGTCTATACGCTGCTTGGGTTTGTTATGGGGCAAAGACTGGCCTTGATGGGAACCCTCCTGTCGCTGGGACTTGTTGTGGGCGTTCAGCTTATCCTGCAGGACTGGCTTGAACGGGGAGGAAACAAGCTGTTGTATATCCTCCTTTTGCTCCTGTTATCCGTGCTGGCCTTTCGTGTGCTTCGGGAAATCCTGACCAGAGCCCGATTGGAACGCTTCTCGGCAACCGATACCTTTTCCCGGGGGGAAGAATTACGCATTGTACGCCTGAAAATCCCGGAAAGGGAGGAAAAGGTCCTTTACGATGTGGCGGTAGCATTCCGACCCTTCTGGCGTTGCGAGGATTATTATCTGCGGGAACGAGTCATGCGGTTGATGGACTTTGCCCGCATCCATGACCTGACCTTTGCCGGAGCGTATACTACCCGGGAGGAACCCCTGGTGCATTACTACCTTTACGGAAGGGATACGTCGGTGAAAGATCATCTCTATGCCTATGTGAAGCGTTGGCGTTACGGCGAACTGAATCTGGAAGTGGCGGAAGAATGTGATTATCACACCTATTACTCCCTTTTGCCGGACGAAGCCGAGTTTATCCGAATTTATACCACGCTGTTCCTTGGGGACGAGGAAGCCCGGGAAAAAGGAGAATATAGTGTTGTGTATTCCATGGGATTTCCCCATGAGGAAGCGGCTAACAAATTTATGACAAATGCCGATCCGGAGATCCGGGAAATTGCCCGGGAAAATACCGATCGGTTGCGCATTGCCATTTCGGAAGAGGTGGAACCGCTGCCCCGTATATTGAACGAGCGTGTTCAAACACTGCTAACCATGGCCCGTGAACAGGAAGGCGCCATGTATGGCTGGCGGCTTTATCGAAAAGACGTATCAAGACCCACCATCCAGTGATGGAAGAAGGAAGACCCTATGAAAAAACTGCGTTTAATTATTAACCCATATACCGGAACCATGAAAATTCAACGGCAGCTTTGCCAGGTATTGGAACTCTTTTCTGCCGCGGGGTATGAATCAACGATCTATTTTACCCAGTGCAAGGGGGATGGAACGGTCTATACCAAAGAACACGCCAAAGACTGCGACCTTGTGGTGTGTTGCGGCGGTGACGGGACTCTGAACGAAGTGGTCAGCGGCATTCTGGACCTGCCTGCCGATCAGCGCCCCCCGGTAGGATATATTCCAGCCGGAACCTGCAATGATTTCGCATCCTCCCTTGGAATTTCGGTGGACGTGATGAAGGCCGCCGAGCGGGCGGTCCGCGGAAAACCCACCCGACTGGACGTGGGACGTTTTGGTTCTCGGCTGTTTTTGTATATTGCTTCCTGCGGTGCCTTTACCGAAGCCTCCTATATGACCCCCCAGGCAGCGAAAAATTCCATGGGCCACCTGGCTTACGTGCTCCAGGGAATCGGCAGTATCAAGGATATCAAGCCCTTCCGGGCATCCTTCCGGGTGGGGGATGCGATTTACGAGGATGATTACGTTTTCTGTTCGGTCAGCAACTCCACCAGCATTGCCGGCATTGTCAAACTGGATGAAACACTGGTGAATCTTTCGGATGGTTTGTTTGAAATTACGCTGGTGAAGACGCCAAAGAACATTCCGGAGATTCTCAGCATCGTCAATGCCATCAAGGATAAAAACCTCAATAGCCCAATGATTCAGTTGATTCACGCCTCTTCCGCTGTGTTTTCGGGAGAAGGTACCATTGCCTGGACCATCGACGGCGAATACGAGCCTGGAGGACAGGGGATTTCGATTGAAAATCTGCCCGGAGCCATGGAAATCATGCTATAAAAAGGGAGAGAGTACGTGCTTACATACAAACACTTTGTTTGGGATTTTGACGGGATGCTTTTCGACAGCTATCCCCACACCACCCGTGCCATCCTGCGTGCCCTGGCGGACGGAGGACGCACTGCCGATCCGGAGGAAATGTATTGGGATCTGCGGGTTTCCATTGGTTATATGCGACGCAAGTACCAACTGACCGAACTGGAAAACCAGGCTTTTTACAAATATGAGCGTGAACTGGACGTAGAACCCATCACGGTGCCCTACAAGGGGATTCCGGAGCTTCTGGCTCGCATCAAGGCTGAGGGAGGACAAAATTACCTCCTGACCAACCGGGATCATTACGCCGGCATTTATCTTGAAAAATACGGCATGGCCGATTCCTTTACTGAGGTGGTGGACACCACCTACGGTTTCCCGGCAAAGCCTGACCCCACCGGTATGCAGTATCTCCAAAAGAAATACGGTTTTGACGGGGACGCCATGATGCTGGGGGACCGGGAACTGGATATTACCGCCGGCATTGGCGGCGGGGCTGACGGTTGCTTCTTTGATGAATTCCATCGCGTCACCGAAACCCAGGCCAAATATATCGTCCACTCCATCAAAGAGCTGGAAGCCCTGATTTTTGGGGATGAAAAGGAAGGAAAGAGCATTGACTGAACGTAGAATGAATTGGGTGTTCGGGTTCCTGCAGGGAATGTATTGGACGTCCTATTGTGTGCTGTTTCCCTTTTTGGTGCAAATGTGCACCACCTATGGCTACGACGATTTTCAAAGCGGAGTGGTGCTGACCGGAGCCACCATTGCAAACCTTGTGATGCAACCGGTAATTGGCAGTATCTGTGACAGGATGCTTCGCATCAAGCCGTTGTTTGTATCCCTCTTTCTGGCGGGCGGAGCCATTTCCCTGTTGCTCTTTGTGGGGAAATATAACTTCTTCGTACTGTTTATCACCATGCTGTTGCTTTCTGCCTGCGTGCAGACCCTGCAGTATATCATCGATATCTGGAGCGTGCGTATCAGCATGACCGGCGTTAACTACAATTACGGTTTCTCCCGTTCCTTTGGTTCGGTGTTTTACGCCATTACCGCCGTGATCTTCGGCGCCGCCATTGACCGGTTCAGTATTGATATTACCTCCCCGGTGTTTATCGTTTGTGCCCTGATCACCGCGGGAATCGCTATGCTTGTGCGGGAGGACGAGGCGGCCCTTCTGCTTCGGAAAAAGCGGGAAGCAGGGGAGGGCGGAAAGAAAGCGTCGATACCCTTCCTGAAAGCCTGCGGGATGCTCCTGAAAAACAAGGAGTATATGATCTTTTTGATTTCCTACTTCGTCATGCAGTTGGGGAATCTTCCGGTCTACAACTACACCTCCCGTAAATTTGAAATTCTTGGGGCGGGTAGCTCGCTTTACGGTGTGGCATTGTTTGTCATGGCCATCACCGAGGTGCCGCTTCTGATTTATCTCAAAAAGCTCAAGGCGTTTTTCAGCAACCGGACCCTGGTGCTGATGTCCTTTGTGGGTATGGTGATTCGAATTTGTGCCATTGCCTTTGCACCGACGCCCATCCTGCTTGCCCTGGCATTTTTGACCCAGAGTATTTCCTATGGCATTTTTATCGGTGCCATGATTCATTACATGTCCGAAATCGTATCCGATTCCATTCTGTTTACGGCGCAGACTGTCTTTGCGGCGGTGTCCATCGGTCTTTCGGGCATACTGGGTAACCTGCTTGGCGGGTATTACGCCAAGGTGGCGGGTGTCCTGGAAATGATGCATACCTTTGTCGTTTTTGTATTCATTGGCGCATTGATTTTTGCGCT
>JAFYNU010000357.1 GCA_017547975.1 Clostridia bacterium | reverse complement strand
CATAGCCATGAGAGCCCGGAGAACCGAGTATTTTTCCACGGTTTCATCCACCTTGGACTTTCTGCGGATACCGGCGGTATCGATCCAGGTGAATTTACCATACTGATTTTCCACCACGGCGTCGATGGAGTCCCGGGTGGTTCCGGGAATATCGCTGACAATGACCCGCTTCTCCCCAAGCAGGCAGTTGAGCAGGGAGGATTTTCCGGCGTTGGGCTTGCCGATGATGGCAACCGAAATACCGTGATCTTCTTCCTCTTCCTCCTCTTCCCCTTCAATGGCGTCGTACACCGCATCCAAAAGGTCGCCGGTACCGTGGCCGTGGAGGGCGGAAATGGGATAGGGATCCCCGGCGCCCAGGTTATAGAATTCATAAACTTCAGGGGGCATGGTGCCGATGCCATCCACCTTATTCACCGCAACAAATACCGGTTTGTGGAAACGCAGCAGCATATTGGCCACGTCCATATCCGCCGAGGTGACCCCAACGGTCACGTCGGTAACCAGAATGATCACGTCGGCGTGGCGCACGGCGATTTCCGCCTGCTCCCGCATAAACTTCAGGATTTCGGTATTGGCCTGGGGCTCGATACCGCCGGTATCGATGACGGTGGCCACACGGTTGCGCCACTCGCATTCCCCGTAGATCCGGTCACGGGTAACACCCGGTGTGTCCTCCACAATGGCGGTCCGGTTGCCGGTCAATTTATTAAAGAGCATGGACTTGCCCACGTTGGGCCGTCCCACGATAGCAATGACAGGTTTCATAGCTCGCTCCACCTTTCTCAGTTATTTTCGGGGTCCAGGAGGGCCCACAAAAGGGCTCCGCCGTCGTTATCCACCGGCAAAACCGGGGTCCCCAGACTTTCGGAAAGCTCCGAAAGGGTCATATCGTCCAGAAAAATTGCTTCTCCGCTTTTTTGCGTGTCGCAGGAGATCAGGATAAAGTCGCCGTTATCCCGTCCCATCAGGTTCTTTTGGAGGTCCTGGCCGGTCAAAAGCCCCGCCACAGTGACTCCGCCCCCAAAAAACTCGTTTTTCACAATCACCACGTCCACCCGGGTCTGGGGGAAGCGGGCCATGAATTCCTCCGCCAGGCCTTGGAGCATGGGCCCCGCCGCCTCGCCGGTGGCGATGGTCAGGTGTTTGTGGGTGGGCTCGTCCTCGGGATAAAGCTCCGAAAGGGCCTTCCGGAAGGTTTCCCGCAGAAGGGCCAGCATACCCACTCCGTTTTCCAGTTGGGGATATTCCCCGTAGTATTCCTCCCCGGGGATCTCCATGCCTGCTTTCAGAAAGAGCTCGTCGGCAGGGTACACCCGGGCAGCCCCGGTGTATTCCTTGCTGATGAAGTTCCATTTTTCCGCCGTTTCGATGATACTTTTGGCGTTTTCCGGGGTGATTTCGGGAATTTCGCAAAGGCCTTCCCGATGGCCGGTGAGTCCCACCGGTACCAGGGCGATGCTTTCCACCTCCGGCGCCAGGGCAATCAGGTCATGGAGGGTTCGCTCCAGGGCCTCCCCATCGTTCCAGCCGGGGCAGATGACCACCTGGGCATTCATTTTGATACCCGCCGCCTTGAATTCGTCCATGTAAGAAAGGACCTTGCCCGCATTTTTGTTGCCGAGCATTCTGACCCGCAGTTCCGGATCGGTGGTATGCACCGAAATGTTGATGGGACTGATGTGCATCTCCATGATACGGTCCACGTCCCGGCGGGAGAAGTTGGTCATGGTGACGTAGTTGCCCATCAGGAAGGAAAGGCGCACGTCATCATCCTTGAAATATAAGCTTTCCCGCATGCCCTCCGGCAGCTGGTCAATGAAGCAGAAGATACACTGGTTGGCACAATGCCGTTGGCGGTCCATCAAAAAGGTTTCAAATTCCAAACCGAGGGGGGTGTACTCCCCTTTTGTAACCTCCACCCTGTATCGTTCACCATTCCGGGAAAGAAGCAGCGACAGTTTCCGCTCGGCGGAATAAAAATCAAAATCCAGCACGTCCCGGATTTCGTGATTGTTGATGGTTTTCAGGGAATCCCCCGGCATGATCCCGGCTTTGGCCGCCGGGGAACGGGGTTCCACCGATTTGATTGTTACCGACACAGGCGCTCTCCTTTCCCATGGTATTATAACGAGTTAGGACGGACAAATATAATTTGCCCGTCCAATTGATTCACAGATATTCGATTACTCTTCTTCGGAAACAGCTACGACTTTCTTTCCTTTGTAATCGCCGCACTTCGCGCAAGCGCGATGGGGGAGCTTCAGCTCTCCACAAGCCGGGCACTTGACCAAACCGGGAACTTCCAGCTTCCAGTTAGCCTTTCTTTTATCTCTGCGAGCCTTGGATACCTTACCCTTGGGTACTGCCATGCGTTCACACCTCCCGTTAATT
>JAFYNU010000356.1 GCA_017547975.1 Clostridia bacterium | reverse complement strand
GTTGCGGTAATGCTCTCCAAAGTATTCCAGGGAGAATACAGAAGTGGCAAACCACATCAGGGAAAGGATCACAGCGTAAAGGCTCCGGAATCCGTCGGCCTGCAGCCGGAGGCCCAGCACCAGGAAGTCCAGCCGGAGGTCGCCCCCCTCCCCCAGATAGAGGGCCACCGAAGCGGCCAGGGTCACCAGGGAGACTGCAATCACCAGGAAATTCCGGGCATTTTTATTCTGTCTTCCCACCAGATAGGAAAGGAAGGCCATCAGGATGGGGAATCCCACCAGGAAACAAATCAGATATTCCATATTGTCCTCCCCTTAAAAAAGTCCCAGGCTGATGGCTTCCAGCAGGCCAAGCACCGGCTGGGGCCACAGGCCAAGCACCACGCAAAGGACGGCGAACACGCCCATGGGAAGCATCATGTGCCAGGAAGGGTCGGTTACGTTGCTGGTCAGGAACTTATCCTGCCCCCGCCGGGGGAAGAAGGCACGCACCAGAATGGTAAACATGTACATGGCACAGAGGAAGGCCGCCAGGATCAGACCAATCACCCCGATGATGCTCATGACGCTACCCTCTTCAAAGCCCGCCATAATGAGCCAATACTTGGAAACGAAGCCGTTGAAAAGCGGAATTCCCACCAATGCCAGGGAAAAGACACCAAACAGGGCAAAGGTCTTGGGCATGCGCTTCCCCACCCCATCCAGTTCGAAAATATATTCCCTGCCGGTCATATGCATAAATGCCCCGGCACACATGAAGGCACCGATTTTGATGATGGCGTGGAAGAGCATGTGGGAAAGACCGGCAAACAGGCCGGCGGAGGTCATCAGCAGGATTCCAAAGAGAATATAGGAAAGGTTGCTGACGGTGGAATAGGCCAGACGGCGTTTGAAATGCCGCTCCCGGACGGCCATTACCGCCCCATAGATACAGGTGAAAACGGCAAACCCCAGGACCACCTTTTGTGCCCAGGAGCCGTAAAGATAATCGGCGCCGTAGTTGTAGTAGGTAAGGCGGATAATCAGAAATACCCCCGATTTTACCACCGCCACCGCGTGCAGCAGGGCTGTCACCGGGGTAGGCGCCACCGAAGCCATGGGGAGCCAGGCATGGAAGGGGAACACCGCCGCCTTCACCCCAAAGCCCAGGAAGGTCACCACGTAAAGAAGCAGCATCACGTCCCGGGATATTTCGGTCCCTGCCAAAATACCTCCCATCACGAAGGAGGCACCCCCGCCGTACACCGAAAGGAAAACCACCCCGATAAAGGCGAAGGCCGACCCGCCCAGGCAGTACATGGCATACTTCCGTGCCACGTACTGGGAGTCCTCGTTGAACTTGGAAAGCACCAGGGGCAGGGTTACCAGGGTGAGCATTTCGTAAAAAACGAAAATGGTCAGCATATTTCCGGCAAAGCAAATCCCCTCGGTGACCCCAAAGGTGAAGAGATAAAACAGGAAGAACATGCGGCTATGGCCTTCGTGGCGCATATATTCCACCCCGTAAAGCACCGCAAAGGGCCACAGGAAGGAGGTCATCCCCGCAAAAAAGCAACCGAGGCCGTCAAGCTTCAGGGAAATGTTCAGTTCCTCGGTAAACTGATAGATTTCCAGCACGCCGGCGGGCCGCCAAAGGAGCAGACACCAAACCGAAATGCTGACCGCAAAGGTGGCCGCCACCAAAAAGGTATGGCGCACCCGGTTGCTGGGAAAGGGAATCAGGTAGGATGCCATCCCCGCCAGAAGCGCCAGCCCGATGGGCAGCAACAGGAAAATTTCACTCATGTCAAAATCCCCCGTCAAAGCCCCAAAAGGGAAGAGATCACACCGGTCAAAGGCTGGGCAAAAATCCCGGCGCACAGGGTGATGGCCGTCAGGCACACCACCGGCGCCGCCATAACCGCCTTGGTTTCGGTATGGGGGGTGGTATAGTCATAGTCCTTGCCCGGGAAGAAGCCCTCCACCACCACCGAAAGCAGGTAACCCGCAGTCAGCAAGGCAGAGATCAAAAGCACCACCGGAATCAGTACCCCTACAAAACCGGGTACGCTTTCCAGCGCGGCACCCGCCAGGTGCCATTTGGAGACGAATCCCGAAAGCGGCGGAATCCCGATGAGGGACAGGGATGCCAGGGTGAAGCACCACATGGTCACCGGCATTTCCTTGCCGATGCCCCGAAGCTGGTCCACCCGGGTCTTGTGGGTTTCGAAAATAATGCTCCCCGCCACCAGGAAGAGGGCGGTTTTGGCGCTGGCGTGGGCCACCACGTGGAGCAGGGCACCCAGAAGCCCCTGGGGGCACAGGGTGAAAAGGCCCACCAGAATGTAGGAAAGATTGCTGACGGTGGAATAGG
>JAFYNU010000355.1 GCA_017547975.1 Clostridia bacterium | reverse complement strand
GATCTGTGATCGCCCGCCCCACTGGGACGGAGGGTTGTGCAATTCCTCGCCCCCCTCCCCGAGGTGGGTGGCACCGCAGGTGCCGGGGGGAGTTATGCACATAGAAGGAGAGAACTCCCCCAGCTTCGCTGTCGCTCAGCAGCCCCCTCCCAGAGGGGGCCTCCGGGGCGGGTGCCGCAGATTACGCCCCTGCTTCCCGGCGGGCGATTCCTGAATCGCCCCTACAACAAAAACTACCCCGGGCTGTGGAGGGTATAACACAGCCCGGGGCGTTCTATCGCTCTGCTTCGCGGGGAATCTGCAATATTCAGCTTTGCTCCGCAAGGTAGATGGAGATGCGGTTTTGGATGTATTCAGCGGCTTTTTCGGCGGTGATGTCGCCGGAAAAATAACGAGAGGCCTCTTCATTGCATACATCCACCAGATCATTCTGCCAGGCGTAGGAGTAATGGTCAGCTCCATCAATATACCGGGCTGTCAAGCTCCTTTGCTGTTCCAGGGTGGCATTGGCGGTGGTTTCCTTCAACCCCAGATAATCATCCAACTCCGACCTGTTGATGGGCAGGTAGATTTTCCCTTGCCCATAACCATTTGGGAAACTGCACCGCAGGAAAACAAAACGCAAAAATTCCGCTCCTCCGGCCATGTAGGTTTCATTGTCCACCACCGAAAGTAAACTGGAGGAATAAATAGCGCACCCATCGTGTTCCCCTGCGGGAAGGGCCAAAAGGGTGCTCTTTTTGCCGCCCCTTTCGATATCATCTTCCAGGAAGCCAAGTCCCATTACCCCTTCGGCGATGGCATATCGATAGAACTCAAGCGGCATACTGCTATACCCATCGGCGGCAGCTTGATCACGGGACGCCTGGTTGCAAAGAGTCAGAAGATCCAAAAAACTTTGGTCGGTGAAGCTTGCGGTGCGGGTATCCCAATCGATCCAATGATCCAGAGATATTTCAATGAAGCTACTGAACAAGCCGCTCTTTGTATGCGTCTTGATGGCGGTTTCATTTCCCTGCAGGGCATCCAGAAGATCGCTGTACCCATTTATGGTTTTGCCGCCCAGATATTCCTCCGGAATAGCCATACCCCAAATGGCAATGGTGCGGGGCAGCATATAGGACACGCCGTCCAGCCGGGCGGCATCCACCACGTTATCCAGCAAGACCCCGTCTGCGTAGAGTTCGGGAACCAGTCGTTCCAGATCACAAAGCAATCCCTTGGACGCATAGTTTCGCATGGTCAGGATATCTGCCGAAAAGACCATGCCGATTTCCCCCGATTGCAAGGCAAGATTCAGTTGCGAAGCCTCCTCAAACACCTTCACCTCGATGGTGTATTGCTCCTGGATCGTGTTGAAGGTAGCCACTGCGTCGGTGATATACATATCCAACCCCTGTACCACCGCCAGGGTAATGGTCTGATGCTCGGTGGGTGTAGCCGGCTGGAATACCTCACCAGACTCGGAATCTGCCGATTTCTCTCCGGGCGCGAATTCCAGGATATCGTGATTCTTATCTCCCTTTTGTATCAGGAGGATCTGTCCCTGATCGGTCACCGAAAAGCGCCGGATATATCCGGGTTCCACCCCAAAGGACAGGAGATCAATGAGTTTATCCACCGTCTTCCCGTCTGTTCGCATTATGCTGTTGCCCGATACGAAGTAGCCGTACTTGCCATCGGTTTCCACCAGATTTTCCACCACCGGATAGGAAATGGTCATCTCCCCGGGTGACAAGCTTTTGGTTTCCGGGGTAACGGGAATCAGGTAGCCTTGGGTAATGCCATCTTCCCCGGCGTGGGTTTCCATCCAGGCATAAACCTGATTCCCCGTTGCTACAAGTCCCCGTAAAAAATAGATGGTTCCGTCTGCCCCGATTTCAGGGGCAGGGATGACGGTTTGCCCCGCCGTAATGGTATTATTGAAACAGGTATAAAGGAGCCCCTCATGCTCCACCATCTGGCACCGGGCGTAGTAGTCCTTTTCATAGGGGGCATCCACCCGAAGGTAAAGGTCACCGTCTTGATAAAGATTGTAACTTCCCGGGTCGATGTTCTCCCCATCCGAGACAGAGACGGGCCCCCATGCAAAGCTCCAGGTGGCACTTTCTCCCTCCAGCACCATGGCACTTCCTTCTGCCGGAAGCGGCACGTCCTGGAAGGAATCGGAAGCTTTCAGGGCAAAGGCTTCGTCCAGGGGCTTCATCGCACCATAATTGGGAAGGGAAGCGCAAAGCAGATGATAATCGTCCCCCACTCTGGTGATGGCAATATTTTGCTCGTGCTCTGCACACGTTACGGTATGGGTGGTAACTTCCCACTGAAGGCTGGTTTCGGACGTAGCCGGATGGGTGGTATTTGTTTCTTCGTTAAACTCCACGCTGGATACTTCCTCTGTTCCGCAGGAGGACAGAACTCCTGAAATCAAAGCAAGAATCACCAGAATTGCCCCACAGCGTTGGATCAGTCGTTTCATCGAATCACCTCTTTTTCTTTTTGTCTACCGATAGCATATCACATCATTCCATCCAAACGGCATCAGAATGACATCCATACGTGCAACTTAGTAAATCAATTTGAATAAATGTTTAGTAGAATGCCAGTTTGAAGCCTTGTTTTTCTACCTCCCTTCTCTTTGCACAGGTGTACATCCTGCGCAATCTTTGCGGTTGCCACAGGCGGCCAAACCTGTGGGCAATGGGTTATACGATAAAGAATCCAATGTTATCTGCATCATAAAGGAAATTTTTTCACATTTCAATGCCTTTTGCGCGAAACCACGTTTTTGGCGTATGAAGTGACATTTTTGCAAAAAGCTTGGAGGATCCATCATCGGGAGTGTACCGACGAAGGATCCTCCCGGGGTTTATTTTGCGGGGGATTGCATTCGCTTTGCAAGTTTTAATATGGTGCAGGGGATTTGGAGCAGGGCGGCAATCAGGATGCCCATGCCGGCGGGCACCGATACGGTTGGGTTGGCAAACACTACCAACAGAAAATAGATTCCAAAGGAGGAAACCGCCATCCACCGGGCAACCCGTCGGAATACCCGGGTCTCCGCTTCGTTCAACCGGCGGGCTTCCGAATCAATGGGGCTTTGTGTCCACAAGCTCACGGTTGCCAAAAGAACCAGAACGTGGTACCACATCGGCACCCCGGCTACGGTGAGCCACCGGATCAACCCCAGGGATAGCGCCACCAGCAGGCAGGAAGAGAGAAAGCACACCACAGGGGAATCCAGGTGGTACCCGCCGCTGAATTTGCGGATCAGCATGAAGGGGGCAATCAGGGTACCATACCAAAAAGCAGGCCGATGAACAGCGAAATTGCCCCCAACATAGACGAAATGGGTCAATACCTGACCACAAAGAAGGACAAAAGCATCCACGGGCTGGGCCTGAAAAGCATTTTCCGAGTCATCAAAAAATACGACGGCAACTACATGATGAAGTACCTGGACGAGGACGAGGAATTCCGCTGTGTGATCCAGTTCCCCCTGCGCCACCTGCGGAAGGAGGGAAGGATTCCCTAAAGCCCGTCCCCGCAAACGACAAAAACCCCTCCGCCATGCGGCGGAGGGGTTCATTTTTTTGGGAAGATTATTCTTCGTCTTCGGCTTCTTCTTCAGCGGCGGCCATGGCCTGTCTGATGGAGAGGGAAACCTTCTTCTTTTCGCTGTCGATCTCGATGATCTTGGCGTTGACGATCTGGCCTTCTTCCACAGCGTCGGCGGGACGAGCAATGTGCTTGTCGGCGATCTGGGAAATGTGAATGAGGCCGTCCACGCCCGGAACGATTTCGGCGAAAGCGCCGAAGGGCATGTTCTTCACGATCTTGACTTCAGCAACATCGCCGATGTCGTAACGATCGGTGAATACCTTCCAGGGATCCAGGTTGGGATCCTTGTGGCCCAGGGAGATCTTTCTCTTTTCAGCGTCAAAGCTGATGACGTAAACTTCGATTTCGTCGCCAACCGAAACGACTTCGGCGGGATTCTTGATTCTGGACCAGGAGAGTTCGGTGATGTGAACCATGCCGTCCACGCCGCCGATGTCCACGAAAGCACCGTAAGAGGTGAGGGACTTGACGGTACCGGTGTACTTCTTGCCTTCTTCAATGCCGGCCCAAACTTCGTCGGCCTTGGCCTTGCGTTCAGCGTATTCGGCAGCACGGATGGAGCCCTTCACGCGACGGCGCTGACGGTTGACTTCCATGATGCTGACCTTAACCTTCTTCTTGAGGAGATCGCTCATGGGAGCGTCCTTGGGAAGACCGGTGAGGGAAGCGGGAACAAAGATCTGGATGCCGCTGGCGCTGACGATAACGCCACCCTTGTTGTCTTCGATAACGGTGCCTTCGAGAATGGCCTTCTTTTCAGCGGCTTCTTCCAGGCTGTCCCAGGCTTTCAGGGCGTCGACCTTCTTCTTGGAAAGCATAACGGTGCCTTCAGCATCGCTGACCTTACCAACGAAAACTTCGATTTCTTCGCCGATCTTGACAATATCCTCAGGCTTTGCATTGGGGACGTCGGTCAGTTCGCTGAGAGGAATGAAGCCAGCATGCTTCGTTCCAAGGTCAACCTGAACCTCAGTGCCGGTGATGTTGGTGACAACACCGATTACCCTTTCCCCTGTATGTAAAGTTTTGAT
>JAFYNU010000354.1 GCA_017547975.1 Clostridia bacterium | reverse complement strand
GCCTCTCTTCGCTACGCTCCGTTCGGCTTCCAAAAGCATTACAACTGAACATAAAATGTGTATACCATCCTCTTGCACAACTGTTTACAATCTTGCTCTTGACAGAGGGCGCCGGCCCCTACGGTGCAGACGGTGCGGTATTGCCGCGGCGGGAGTAAACCCCCGCCCTACGGCGGTATCAATCACCTCTGCCGCAGATGCAGCGGCGAATCCTTTTCAATTTTCGGTTTCCAATTCCTTCTCGTATATTTCCATCTTGTTTTCCGGCATGATCTCCCCGGTTCTATGGTAGCCCATGGCTTCCCAGAAGGGTCTGCCGGTGACCGGGTCGGCGGTGAGGTAGAGATTTTTCACCCCATCGGCCCGAAAAAGTTCCTCCAGCCGACGGTTCATTTCCCGGCCGCAGCCCATTCGCCGGAATTCCGGCTTGACGTAAAACTCCATCACGTAGCCGTAGCCCGGCTTGATATACCCCCGATGGTGGGGGTGGTCCACCTTGCCGTAAAGGAAGCCCACCGGGACTTCCCCATCAAACACCAGCTCCAGGTGGCGGTCGGCGTCCCCCTGCATCCGGATGATGCTGGCAACCCATTTTTCGATGACCTCCCGGGGCATTTCCCGCTCGGCATGCTGGTCCAATTCCTTGGTATAGGGCCACATCATTTCCGCAAACAGGGCGCAATCGGCCTCATTTTCCTTTTTCAATTCGCGATAGTTCAGGTTATCCATTCTGCTTCTCCTTTTTTTCGGTGCACTTTGCGATAAAAAACAAAAAACCGCTTCTGACGTGAATCAGAGCGGATTTCATCCCAAGTGCACCCTTTACGCGGCGGACAAAACGACCTTCGATTCCATCAGCATATATTTCGTCATTCTATCCACCTACCCTTCCCGGTTTGGAATATGGTTGTATTGTAGCACGGTACTTTTTATTTGTCAAGGGGTACGCCGATTGGCGTACCCCTTGTTTGTTTAGTCTTTGATCAGGCTGTAGGCCACCTTGAAAATGTCCCCGGCGCCCACGGTGAGGATCAGATCCCCCTCCCGGGCTTCCCGGCGGATCCATTCCTCGGCTTCCTCCATGGATGCGGGAAGCAGGCAGGATTCCATTTCGTTCCCGATGAGAGCGGAGGAAATGTTGTGGATATTTTCCTCTCTTGCCGGGTAGATGGGTGCCAGAATGGTTACGTCGGCGGCAGAAAGCTCCCTGGCGAAGTCCTTGTACAGAGCTTCGGTGCGGGTGTAGGTATGGGGTTGGAAGAGGCAGATGACCCGTTCGTAGCCCATGCGCCGGGCGGCGTCCAGGGTGGTCTTCAATTCGCCGGGATGGTGGGCAAAATCGTCCACCACCTGGATTCCCTTGAAGGTACCAACCTTTTCAAAGCGGCGCTTGGCGCCATGGAAGTTTTCCAGGGCACGGGCGGCCACTTCAGGGTCCACCCCATAGGCCACCGAAACGGTAAAGGCGGCCATGGCGTCGATGACGGCGTGCTTACCGGGTACCGCCAACCGAACGCGGCAGAGGATTTCCCCATGGTGCACCACGTCAAAGCTATAATACCCAAGCTCTTCGGTCAAATTGGCCGCAATATAGTCGTTTTCCGCATGGAATCCGAAATATACGATCTTCTTTTCCACACCCTGCAAAAATTCCCGGATGGAGCCATCGTCCCCGAAGGCGGCAGTAACGCCCCCATCGGCGGGTACCAGATCGGCAAAGCG
>JAFYNU010000353.1 GCA_017547975.1 Clostridia bacterium | reverse complement strand
TGATTGGCGGCGTTGCCTATTGAAAATTGTCAATTGTCAAAGTTCCTCTGTACAAAATTGCCGTTTTCTGTTATGATAAATTCAACGAACGGCGGGGATACCCCGTCGGAAAAGGAGTGTTTTCATGAATTTGACCTTCAATTCCCAGGGATTTCAAATGGACGGCCGGGACGCCTTCCTGGTGTCCGGTGAATTTCACTATTTCCGGGTGCCGCAGGCCGATTGGAAGCGGCGTATGGAGCTTTTCAAGGAAGCAGGCGGCAACGTGATTGCCACCTACGTACCCTGGCTCATTCACGAGCCGGAGGAGGGTACCATTCTCTTTGGGGACGTCCCCAACCGGGACCTGCGGGCCTTCCTGGAAACCGCCCGGGAGGTGGGCCTTGGGGTGGTGCTTCGCCCCGGCCCCTATCAGTATTCCGAACTGATCAACGACGGCCTGCCCGAATGGCTGGTGCGGGATTACCCGGAGGTTTTGGCGAAAAACCCCGCCGGGGAAGCCTTCCGCTATTCCTCGGTTTCCTACCTGCACCCCACCTTCCTGGAGAAAGCCCGCCCCTACTTCAAGGCCTTTGCCGACGTGGTGCGGGATTTCATGGGGGATCCGGTGGTGATGCTCCAGGTGGATAACGAAGCCACCGGCATCCACATCTGGTTCGGTTCCTTCGACTACAACCCCGAAACCATGGGCTTCGGCAAGCCCCAGGGCCGCTATCCCGCCTATCTCCGGCATCAATATGGCTCCATTGCCGCCCTCAACGCCGCCTATGGCACCGATTACGCCGATTTTTGCGACCTGCCGGTTCCCGACCCGGATGGCATGAATCGCAAAAATCCTGCCCACGCCCGCATTCTCCGGGACTACCAGAATTTCTACTACGCCACCATCGGGGAATACCTGACCCTGCTTCGCTCCTGGCTTCGGGAGGACGGGCTGGAGGCCCCCATTTGCCACAATGCCGCAAGCCCCGATGCGGCGGCTTACTTTGTCAAAACCGCCGAAAAAATGGGGGATGGCTTCCTCCTGGGCACCGACCACTACTACACCCTGAACCAAACCTGGAAGCAAAACAACCCCACCCCTCAGCACGCCGTCCGTTGCTTTGTCTCCATGGAAACCCTGCGCCTGATGGGCATGCCCCCGGCAGTTTTGGAAATGCCCGGCGGCTCCCCCAGTGATACCCCGCCCATTCTGCCGGAGGACCTTCTCGCCTGGTACCGGACCCACGTGGCCTTTGGTATGAAGGGGGTCAACTACTACATCTACACCGGCGGTCCCAACTTCCCCGGCACCGGCTCCACGGCGGATATTTACGATTACAACGCCCTGGTGCGGGCCGACGGCAGTCTGAATGCCACCTACACCGCCGCCCACGATATCGGCAACTTTATGGCTTCCCATCCCTGGCTCCAACGGGCGGAGCGGAAAACCGCCGTTCAGGTGGGCTACGATTGGGAAGGACTCTATGCGGATGAATACGCCCCCCGGGGCGGAACCAACGAACCCGCCCACAAGTTCCTCCACAAGGGTGTGGTACACACCCTGCTTTGCTCCCGATATGCCCCCGAACTGGCCCTGCTTTCCGGGGAGCTGGATACCGCAAAGCCTCTGATTGTCCCCACCGACCGCTATATGGCCAAAGCCACCCAGCAAAAGCTGGTGGACTTTGTGAAAGCCGGCGGCAAGCTGATGCTCTTGGGACCCATCCCCGCCATGGACGAGGCCTTTATGCCCTGCACCATCCTGCGGGACTATATGGGAGTCACGGCAAGCACCAATCCCCCTGCCTCCGACAAGCCGGTTACCTTCGAAAACGGGCAGAAGGTTTACCAGATGCGGGTGGTGGAACGGCTGGAAAGCCTGCCCGCCGATAGCGAGCTCATGGCCGCCGATGGCCAGACCGGCAAGCCGGTGGGCATCCGGAAGGAGGAAACCGGTACCCTGCTGTGGTTTGGTTTGCAGTGGGATATGTGCCTCTTCGTCCAGGCCCAGACCATGGAACGGCTGCTTGCATCCCTGGGAGCCAAGCCCACCGTGGCCGCAAGCAACCGCAACCTCTTCACCTCCCTTTTGGCGGCTCCCGACGGCAGACAGGTGCTTTTCATCATGAACCTTTACAGCGGCGCCCAATCCACAGAGATATCCCTCTTTGACGGGGATACGGAAAAAACCCTTGGAAGCTTCGACTTAGCACCCATGGAAGTGCGTATTGTGGAGCTGTGAACCATGGAGCCCATTCTGAACCAAACGAAAATCCCCCGGGATCGGTGGCGCTACGGCCTCCGCGGGAGCGCCGCCACCGGCTGCGGCTGGATCGCCGGGTATAACGCCCTGTTACTTCTGGGAAAACCGGAAGCCCCGGAGGCGGTGCTTTCCTGGTTTGTCCGGCGGCGCCCCATTCTGAACGGCCTGATTGGCACCACCTTCGGCAGTATGCTGGCCTTCTTCCGGAAAAGGGGATATGCTGTGACCACCGCCTTCCGTATGAGCCGCTTTGACCGGTTGGCCCGGGAAAGCGACGTGTGCGTTATGTTTTATTTTTGGCGTCGGGGATGGCGCGTGGGGGCCCATTACGTGGCCCTGCAATACGCAAAAGAGGGCTTTGTGGGCTACAATACCTTCAAAAATTCCACCGGCCCCGACCGATACGGGGACAGCCTGCCCTCCTTCCTGAAGGGCCGGCATGGAGCTCTGCCCGCCCTGATTGCTCTGAAAAAAGCGTGAAAGGAACCAATATGCAGCTTGCCAAAATCGTCATCACCGGCGGTCCCTGTGCCGGAAAATCCACCGCCATGAGCTGGATCGGAGAAAGCTTCTCCAAACTGGGCTACGCCGTACTCTTCGTGCCCGAAACCGCCACCGAGCTGATCACAGGGGGCGTTGCCCCCTGGACCTGCGGATGCCAGGACGATTTCCAGACCTGTCTTACCAAGCTCCAGCGTGCCAAGGAGGAGGTGTTTTCCCGGGCGGCCGCCACCATGAAGGCGGAAAAGGTGCTGATGGTCTGCGACCGGGGGGCCCTGGACGCCAAGGCGTATATGACAGACGAGGGCTACACCGCCATGCTCCGGGGGATTGGCCGGGGAGAGGTGGAGCTTCGGGACGGCTACGACGCCGTGTTCCATCTGGTCACCGCCGCCTGTGGCGCCGAAGCCTACTACACCACCCAAAACAACACCGCCCGCACCGAAACCCCGGCGGAAGCGAGGGCGCTGGACGACAGGGTGATCGCCGCCTGGACGGGACACCCCCACCTGCGGATTATCGACAATTCCACCGACTTTGCGGGCAAAATCAAGCGGCTGATCGCCGAGATTTCCTCCTTTCTGGGGGAACCGGAGCCCTTTGAAATTGAGCGGAAGTTCCTGGTGGAATATCCCGATCTGGATGCGCTGGCGGAAAACGCCAACTGCAAGCGGGTGGAAATTATCCAAACCTACCTGAAAACCGCCGATGGGGTGGAAATGCGGGTACGCCAACGGGGGGTGGACGGGGATTATACCTATTATCTCACCACCAAGCGGAAGATATCCGACGTAAAGCGGGTGGAGGTGGAAAAGCGCCTGTCCAAGGACGAATACCTGCGCCACCTGATGGATGCCGACCCCGATTGCCGCCCGGTGCGGAAAGACCGTTACTGTATGACCTACGAAGGGCAGTATTTCGAAATCGACGTGTATCCCTTCTGGAAGGATCGGGCCATCGTGGAAATTGAGCTTTGCGACGAGACTACCCCCATCGGTTTCCCGCCGGAACTCAAGGTGATTCGGGAGGTTACCGACGATCCCTCCTACAAAAACGCCGCCCTTGCAAGGCGGTAAAAACTGTGATATCATAAAGAAAAACCGAAGGAGAAAATCGATATGCAATACAGAAGACTTGGCAAGACCGGCCTGATGGTCAGCGAAATCGGATTTGGCGGCGAATGGATGGAACGCCACAGCGTGGAGGAATGCAAGGCGGTTATGGACCGGGCAAGTGAGCTTGGCATCAACATTCTGGACTGCTGG
>JAFYNU010000352.1 GCA_017547975.1 Clostridia bacterium | reverse complement strand
TCGGGAGGTAGAGTGATTTACCTCCCGATTTTTTTGAATACAAGGAGACTATTATGATTCTGATTGAAATGGAAAACGGCAAGACCATCAAGCTGGTTCTTGACCATACCGCTGCCCCCAAAACCGCCGCCAACTTCGAAAAGCTGGTATCCGAAGGCTTCTACAACGGCCTGACCTTCCACCGGGTTATCTCCGGCTTTATGATCCAGGGCGGCGACCCCCGTGGCAACGGCACCGGCGGCTCCAGCGAAAACATCCCCGGCGAATTCGCCGCCAACGGCTTCCAAAACCCCATCTCCCACAAGCGCGGCGTTATTTCCATGGCCCGTGCCCAGAACCCCAACTCGGCTTCCAGCCAATTCTTCATCATGCACGCCGACGGTACCTTCCTGGATGGCAACTACGCCGCCTTCGGTCACGTGGTGGAAGGCATTGAAACCGTGGACGAAATCGCCGCGGTCCGCACCAACGCCATGGACAAGCCCCTGACCCCGGTGGTCATGAAGAGCATCACCATCATTCCCGACGAAGAATAAGGCTTCAAAAAGGACGCAACCGCGTCCTTTTTTATTTGACAGCCGGGAGGATTTGGTATATAATTAGAAATTGATAGTCGCTATCAATTTCTAATTCAAAGGAATTTTCAAATATGCGTAAGATCGCCGCACTGATTCTCATCTGTCTGCTTTTCGCCCTGCTTCCCGCCTGTTCCCCGGCGGATGAGGAAGGAACCGATATTCAAATCGTCACCACCATTTTCCCCCTTTACGATTGGACAAGGGCAATCATCGGGGACGCGGAGGGCTTTTCTCTGTCCTTGCTTTTGGACACCGGCACCGACGTGCATTCCTACCAGCCCAGTGCCCGGGACCTGATCGACATTCAAAACGCCGACCTCTTTCTCTACGTGGGGGGTGAATCGGACGAATGGGTGGAGGAAGTATTGGCCCAAAGCCACACCGAAACCAATGCACTGCCCCTGCTCCCCTTGCTGAAAGGCTACGCCGAGGAATTAACCCCGGGTATGCAGGGTTACGCCGATGGAGCCACAGACGAACATATTTGGCTTTCCCTGGTGAATGCGGCTCTTTCCATGGAGGAAATCACAAAAGCCCTGATCGACTTGGCTCCCGAAGCCGCCGAGTCCCTGACAAAAAATAAGAACGACTACCTCCTCCGTCTGGCTGAGCTTTCGGACGGATACCAGGCCATGATGGATCACGCCGCGTACCATACCATCCTGGTGGCCGACCGTTTCCCATTCCGCTACCTGGCAGAGGAATGGAATATCACCTACTATGCCGCCTTCCCGGGATGCAGTGCCGAAACCGAAGCCTCCTTTGAAACGGTGGCAACCCTGGCAGATGCCCTGGTACAGGAAAAATTGCCGGTGATTTTGACCACCGAAAGTTCCGACGGCGCATTGGCCAAAACCATCATGCAAACCGCCGGATTGGATGTCCCCGTTATGGCTCTGGATTCCATGCAGTCGGTTACCTCCAAAAAGATTTCCGAAGGTTACACCTACCTTTCCGACATGGACTCCAATCTGACTATCCTGCAAACCGCCCTTGGCAACGACTGAATACCGATACCGACCCCACAAATACGGGGTCGGTTTTTTCTTTCTCCCGAAAAAATTCACCTTCTTCTCCCCCTTTGTTCATATAACCAACACATAAGGGCATTATGATAATAGTGTAATAGAAAAGGAGGCATTTTCATGCTGGACGAAAGAGACCCCATCCCCACCCCTGAAGAGGACACCACACCAAAAACCGAGCCGATTCCCACCGACCCGAATCATACCGAATCTCAAGCCCCCCTTGCCGGGGAAATCGATTACCAAAGCAGCCGGGTCTATACACCGGGCAACAATCCGGAGGGTCCTTCCCCCGCTTATCCCACCTCCCCGGTATACACCGCCCACAGCTACACCCAAACCCCACCTCCGCCCCAGACCCCGCCCCGGCGAAAGAATCGTTTCCTTCTTTCCTTCCTGGCTCTGCTTCTGGCGGTGGTCATTGCCGGCTCCTCCGGTTTTCTCGGAGCCTGGTTCCTTTTGAAAAGAGCCAACACCCCCACCGAACCCACCAATACC
>JAFYNU010000351.1 GCA_017547975.1 Clostridia bacterium | reverse complement strand
GTGCGTTAAGCACCGGGGGGAGATATCGAAGATATCAATCGTCCCCCGAAGGGGACAAATGGATTATCATCCGCCCGCGGACGGGCCGATGTGGGCATCGGCCCCTACGGACCTACCCCACGCCTTCCTCCTGTCCGTCACTCCCCCCTGTCGTGGCTTACGCCACGCCTTCCCCCCCTCGGTGAGGGGGGCTGCGGAATCGGTACCGCAGATGGGGATTATACATATTTCTCCCCCGTGCCGCAGGCGTCCCGGGGCGAACAGTCGAGGACGCCTGTCCCTACGGACGTACCAACAAAAAATACGCGCCGTTTTGCGGCGCGCACCGACATTGTCCATTGCGAAGCGTCAATTTTCAATTACTTTCAACTTTCCATTTTCAACTTTCAACTTGTCCCCCCCTGCCATGCACCTCCACAGGTGCTTTCTACTGTTGTCACGGCGGCGATTCTGTGCTATACTATATAAAAAAGAACACAAATGCAGGAGGTTTTTCTTATGGCTCGTTCCGGCAAACCCCTCAACGTAACCGACGAATCCCGCAGTGCCGCCATGACCATCATTCTTTTGGCCTGGCCGGTGCTGGTGGAGCAGATCTTCACCACCCTGGTGAGCTTTGCCGACACCGCCATGGTGGGCTCCATGGGGGCAGGGGCCACCGCCGCGGTATCCATCAGCAACTCCCCCATTTTCCTGATCAACGGCATCATCATGTCCTTAGGGGTCGGCATCACCGCCCTGGTGGCCCGGGCCACCGGTGCAGGCAATACCCAACAGGTGAAAACCCTCATGCGCCACGCCATCCTGGTGCTTTTGTACGTGGGGCTTCCCCTGGCTGTGCTGATCCTGTGTCTCTACCGGGCGATCCCCCTGTGGATGGGGGCAGGGGCGGATATTCTGGACGGTGCCGCCACCTACAACCTGATCGTTTCCATCGGTCGACCCTTTATGATCATCTCCATGATTCTGAATTCCGCCTTCCGGGGCTACGGTGACACCAAAACCCCCATGATCCTGAATCTGGTGATGAATATCGTCAACGTGATCTTCAATTTCCTATTGATCTACCCCACCCGGGAGCTGACGGTGCTGGGTGTAACCTTCACCATGTTCGGCGCAGGTTGGGGGGTGGTTGGGGCCGCCGCGGCCACCGCCCTGGGCATGTTCCTTTCGGGGATTATGGCCCTTTACGTGGCCTTCCGCAAATCCAACCGTTACCGGGTCAGCATGACCTGCAAGGCGGATTTTCTCCCCGATAAGGCCCTGACCAGGCAGGTATTCAACATCAGCCTGCCCGCCATGCTGGAGCGGATTTGCATGTCCTCCTCCGGCATTCTGGTCACCAGCAGTGTGGCGACCCTGGGCACCCTGAACATTGCCGCCAACAGCCTGTGCCTGTCGGCCGAATCCCTGTCCTACATGCCCGCCTTCGCCTTCCAGATGGCCATCACCACCCTGGTGGGACAGGCCCTTGGGGCAAAAAAGCCGGCTTTGGCCGAAAAATTCGTCCGTACCACCCAGCTCATGGGGGTTGCGGTCATGTGCCTGACCGGTCTGGGGCTCTATATCTATGCGGAGGAGCTCATCGGCATTTTCACCCCCGACCGGGAGGTCATTGCCATTGCCGCCGGATGTCTGCGGCTCATGGCCCTGATTCAGCCGCCCCAGCTGATGGCATGGGTCTACGGCGGTGCCCTGCGTGGTGCCGGTGACACCAAGTCCATCTTCTACATCGGCGCCGTCACCAACTGGGGCATCCGCACCCTCTTCTCGGTGCTGGCCATTCGGGTGTTCCACCTGGATCTTTACGCCGCCTACGTGTTTATGAGCGTGGAAATCCTGGTGCGGCTCTTCCTTTTGTACCTGCGCTACCGCTCCGGCAAGTGGAAGACCATCATGCAAAAAATGGAAAAGAAACCGGGTTAACGAAAAAATATGTTTTTCGGTCGTTCTTTGTATGATTTCGAGCTCTCACAAAAATGATATATCGCTGGCGCAATATGATATACGGCGTTGCCGTATGATATACTTGCTATGCAAGCATGATATAATATCCGTTCCTTTCATACGCGAAGCGTATATCATCCACCGCAGGTGGATATCATACCGAAGGTATATCTTCCGTTTCGCAAGGAACGGATATCATGTAAAAAACCTCTTTTGTCTGGTAGACAATATCGTGTTATTTACGAACCGATTGCATTGTGGGCAATGGAACTATAAAACAATATAAAAAAACCTCGCATCAGGCTTCGGAGAAGCCGGGTGCGAGGTTTTTTGTGTACAAAATTTACTTCAACTGTTTCTTTTTCCACTTTCCCAAATACTCTGCCGGTGATTTGCCGATGTATTTTTTGAAGGACTTTGAAAAGTAGCAATAGTCGGAAAACCCCACCGCTTCGGCAATCTCCGCTATGGACAGGGAGGAAAAGGCGTAATCCGTGGCTGCGCGCTGGACACGGTAGCGACACAGAT
>JAFYNU010000350.1 GCA_017547975.1 Clostridia bacterium | reverse complement strand
TTTGACGAGCAGTGGGCCTTTACCCGAACCAGCCTCAAAAAGCTCCAGGACCGGGCCATTGTGGACTACATTGAGCGCAACGCCCGGGATCCCATGCGGAAGCTGGGTCCCGACGACCGGCTGGTGGGCTCCGCCCGGCTTTGCCTGGAATACGGGGTGAACCCCGAAAATTTGGCGGTGGCCATCGCCTGCGCCATCTTCTACACCCAACCCACCGACGAATTTGCCGTAGCCCTGCAAACCCTGCGGGAAACCGAAGGGGTGGAGGCGGTGATCGAAAAGGTCTGCAAGTTAGACCCGGCAGGCGAGCTTGGGCAGTTGATCCTCCAAAAAATTGACCTGATTCGAAAGTGGGGTTGGATCGCATGAAAAAAATCGTCATCATCGGTGCCGGCAAGACCGGCCGGGGCTTCATCGGCCGCCTGATGGCCGAAGCGGGCCGGGAAATCCTGTTTATCGAAAAGGACGCCGCCCTGGTGGATGCCCTGAACCGGGAAGGAAGCTTTGACGTGGCCTTTTTCGGGGGTGTCCGCCCCGATTTCCGGGTTTCGGGCTACAGGGCCGTCACCTGGGAGGATGCCGACCTGGCCGACACGGAAGTGATCTTCGTTTCGGTGGGCGGGCAGAACCTTGCCGAGGTGGGGGCCGCCCTGTCGGCAAAGCTTGCCGACGAAGCGCTTCCCATCATCACCTGCGAAAACGCCTCCCATCCCTCCCGCACCCTGGGGGACGCCCTTGGCAAGGGGAATCCTATCAGCGAAGCCACCGTGTTCTGCACCACCATCGAGGGAGAGGGGCTTTCCATCCATTCGGAGAACTACCCCTACCTGCAATGTAATGCCGAACTCCTCCGGGGCTACCTTCCCACCGTGCCGGCGGTGCGGGCCATCCCCAATTTTGCCGATTTTCTCACCCGCAAGCTCTACACCTACAACGCCGCCAGCTGTGTCATTGCCTACGTGGGAGCCCTTTTGGGTTACAGCGACTACGGCGAGGCCGCCAACGACCCCCGGATTCTTGCCCTGATGGACAAAAACTACGCCGCCACCAACGCCGCCATGTGCGCCCGTTTCGGCTACGACCCGGCAGATCAGCGGGAATTTGCCGCCCTGTCCAAGGCCAAATTCACCGACCGCACCATCGTGGATACCATTGCCCGCAACGCCCGGGAACCCCACCGGAAGCTGGGCGGGGCCGAGCGCATCATCGGCGCCGCAAAGCTCCTGCGGGAATACGGGGAGGACGCCACCGTACTGGAGCTCACCGCCGCCGCGGCCCTCCTTTACTCCGATCCCAAGGACACCAAATGGAGCGAAATCCAAAGCCGCCTGACCCCGGCTGGCATCCTTGAGGAGATTTCCGGCCTTCCCGAATCCGACCCCCTGGCCGCCGCCATCCTCCGCCGTGTGGATGCCATCCAAACCGACCTGGACAGCGCCATCGGAAACGTGTTGCGGTAAAAGATGTGAAAATGCCGCAAGCCGCATGGAATTTGTAAGTTTCGGGCCGGGAGACCCGGCCCCTACGACCCTGCCCGGTACGTTTCCCCATAAAAATACGCGCCGTTTTCGCGGCGCGCACCAAAATTGTCCATTGTCAAAAAATCCCCCTGCCGGGTCGGCAGGGGGATCGTCTTATGTATGGATTTAGCCCAAAATGACCGAATACATGTTGAACATAGGCATGATGATGGCGACAACCATCAGAGCGATGATCAAACCGATGGACATGGTCAGGATGGGTTCCAGGACCGAGGTGAACTTGCGGGAAGCTTCGTTGCTTTCGGCTTCGTACATGTCGGCCATTTTCTGGAAGGTATCGGGAAGCATGCTGGCTTCCTCACCAATCTGGACCATGGAAACAAAGAGGGATTCGAAAATACCCAGCTTTTGGAAGGCCGAATGGAGGGATGCACCCAGGGCAACCTGCTCCAGGCTCTTTTCCAGGCTGTGGCGCATGTGCTTATTTTTGATAACCGATGCACCGATGCGGACCGATTCCACCACGTCAACACCCGACTGCAACAGGGCGGTGGTGATACGGGCAAAGGCACTGGTATTGCTGACCATGCTGAGGCGGCCCAGGGCGGGAATCTTCATGGCAAGGCCGGAAACCTTGTCCTGGAAGGTCCGGTTGTATTTGTAGAGCAGGAGGACGGCGACAACGATCACGATTAATGCCAAAAGCACGATCCATCCGTAATGAATCAGGAAGTCCGAAACGTTCATGAGGAACTTGGTCATGGCGGGCAGTTCGCCGCCGAAGGAATCGTACATGCTGGAGAATTTGGGCAGAACCACCGTGGTCATAACCACAAACAGGGCGATCATCAGGACAACCAGGAAGGCCGGATAGGTGAAGGCGGAAGACACCTTGCCCGAAAGGGCCAGTTCCTTTTCGTACATTTCGCAAATGCGGGCAAAGGCCCAGTCCAGCTTACCGTTCTTTTCACCCGAGGCAACCATGTTGACCACCGCTTCGGGGAAGGCAACGAAGCCCCGCATGCTGTCTGCCAGCGACATACCGGCGTAAAGGTCGGTGAGCACCTGACGGTAGATTTTCT
This sequence comes from Clostridia bacterium, assembly GCA_017547975.1. Taxonomy (GTDB): domain Bacteria; phylum Bacillota; class Clostridia; order Oscillospirales; family QAMX01; genus RUG11797. The sequence goes on along the minus strand of JAFYNU010000350.1, from coordinate 7,525 downwards.
GGTACCGGCGGTTCTTTTCGCTTTCGATCATGACCTCCATGGCCATGGAAAGCTTGACCCCGGCCTTCATCATGATGGCCATCTTATCGGCAAAGTGGGCCAGATCCTTCTTCTTCATCTTGAGCTTGTGGACCTCGGGCTCCATGATTTCGATTTCCCAGAAGTTTTTGGCCTTTTCCTTGTAGGGCTTCACCGAAATGGGGGTCAGCTCCTGATTGCGGATGTAGTAGATGGCGCCGGCTTCGTTTTCGGCTTCTACAACGCTTTTGACCTTTTTGCCATCGGCATCAACGGCGACGTATTGGAATTTCATGTTTTTCTCTCCTTTTTTATACCACTTCGGAATAGGTTCGGCGCAGTTCCTCCATGGAGGTGGTGCCGTCCAGAACCAGTTCTTTCAGGTTGTCAAGCAGGGTGGTCATGCCCTCTTCTTTGGCAATTTTGCGGATGGTTTCGGTATTCCCGCCGGAGGCCAGGTTATCCCGGATGGCGGGGGACATCATGAGAATTTCGTGCACGGCGGTACGGCCGATATAGCCGGTGCCGTTGCAGACGTCACAGCCGTGGGGTTCCGCCGAGTAGAGCTCGTAATCGGTACCGGCTGGCATACCAAGCACCTGGCACTCGGCGTCGGTGGCGTGGTAGGCGTGGCGGCAATTGGGGCACAGGCGGCGAACCAGCCGCTGGGATACCACCGCCGACAGGGCGGAAAATACCATGTAGGGTTCCACACCCATGTCCACCAGACGCATGACCGCCGAGGGGGAGTCGAAGGTGTGCAGGGTGCTGAACACCAGGTGGCCGGTGATGGAAAGGGTCATGGCGATTTTGGCGGTTTCCTCGTCGCGGATTTCACCCACCATGACGATATCCGGGTCCTGGCGCAGGATGGAGCGCATGACCTTGGCAAAGGTCAGCCCTGCCGCGGCGTTGACCTCCACCTGGGTCAGGTTGTCCATGATCATTTCCACCGGGTCTTCCACGGTGATGATGTTCACGTCGGGCTTATTCAGCTCCGAAAGGGCGGAGTAGAGGGTGGTGGTTTTGCCCGAACCGGTGGGTCCGGTAAGCAGAATCAAGCCGTGGGTGGCCGAAATGGCCCTGGTAAAGAGCTTCTTGTTGGGGTCGGTGAACCCGATGGAGTTGATGTTCAGGTTGAAGCTCAGGGCGGTGGTGATACGCATGACGATGGTTTCGCCAAAAGCCCCCGGCAGAATGGAGATACGCAGGTCAACGGTGCCCTTGCCGTAGTTGTAGTTGATACGGCCGTCCTGGGGAATGCGGCGTTCGGCAATGTTGAGGCCCGAAATGAATTTGATACGGCTGGCAACCGAGGGGCCAAGGTCCACGCCGGTGTCCATGTAGATCACCATTTTGCCGTCCACGCGGAAGCGGATGCGCAAAAGATGCTCCTGGGGCTCGATGTGAATATCCGAAGCCTTCATGAGAATGGCTTCTTCGATCATGTTGTTGACGAAGCGGACGATAGGCACCGATTCATCGTTGCCCAGGTCGTTTTCTTCGGTGGTTTCCACGCTGGAAACCAGCTCCTTTGCGGCGGAGTAGGCACGCTGGGTGGTGTAAAGCTCCCGGATTTTTTCCTCGATCACCTCGGCGGGGGCGTACATGGCCTCCAGGCTGAGGCCGGTGTAAACGCCGATGTTATTGATGGCGTCGTCGTTTCTGGGGTCGGCCATGGCAACCACCAGGGTGGTGTCCCGGTTGGTCAGGTAGAGGGGGAGCATTTTATTGGCGGTGGCAATGGCTTCGGGAATGAGGGCCAGCACGTTCTGGGCCACCTTGATCTTGGAGAGGTTGACGGTTTGCACCTCCGGCACGATCAGCGCCCGTCCGGCCGATTCGTTTACCGGGGTGGCTACCTCGGGATTTTCGGCAATCGGGTCGGCTTGTTTGGGGTTGGCGTTGCGTTTGAGTAAGGCCATGGGAAAAATCCTCCGGTCAAAGTAAAATTACAAAAGGGAAAGGTACCAGACCACCGCCCGGTCAAACAGGGGCCGGAAACAAAGGGTCAGCAGGGTACCGAGAACCAGCCAGGGGCCAAAGGGGTAGTACTGGTCGGGTTGCATCTTTTTGGAAAGCATCAGGATGGCAAACACCACCCCCGCCAGAAGCACCCCAAGCAGGGCGCCCATGACGATGCCCCCGGCACCCAGGGCCAGGCCGCACACTGCCAAAAGCTTCAGGTCGCCCATGCCCACCGCATCCCGCTTGTAAAGGAGGCGGCCCAAAAGATTCAGAAGCAGCACCATCCCAGCCCCCAGGGGTGCCCCCAGGAAGGGCAGGATCCAGCCCCAAAGGAGCTGACTGCCAAGGGCGTCGTGGAGAGCCACGAAAAAGGCCGCCACACCCCCGGCAATGAGCAATTCATCCGGGATGATGGTGAATTTCAGGTCGGAAAGGGCAATCATGCCAAGGCAGGCGATGAGAAGAAGCAGGGGAATCAGCACCGGCTGCCACCCGTAGCGCCCGAAAAGCAGGGCGCCGCAAAGGGCCAGAAAGAGTCCAAGGGGGATGCCGTGCGGTTTGAGGAAGAACCGGGGGGACGCGCATTCCGTACCCGGGGTCTCGTCGTAATCGCAAAAGGCCCTGTCGGGCATTTTGTTGAGGATCCAAAGGCACAGGGGGCTCATCCCCAGGCCCAGGAGGGCAAACAGGGCGTATCCCATGGTTTACACCGCAGGGGTGCAAAGGTACATGGTGACGGTGGCATTGGCTTCGTCATCCACCACCTTCATGGTGGCGCCGTTGACCAGGTAGGAGCCATCGGTGTTGTTTTCAAAGAAGGCGATGAAATCCAGTACGTCGCTCGTCTTGCCGGTGAAGGTCAGGTGGATGGGCAGAGCCGTGTTTTCGTTGATGGTGGTGGCGGCATCCACCGTCATAGCGGTGAGCTCCACCTTGTATTCCTGGATGGCCTTGCTGACCACCAGGTTCACCGACCGCTCGTTGGTGAAGGCGTTTTCCCGCAGGTCGGCAATTTCGGCTTCCACGGCGGCGATCCCCTCCTCCAGGGGGGTATGGTCGGTGAGATAGGCGCCGCAAAGGGCGGCCTGGGCATTATAGAGGGCTACTTCGGCGTTGAGCTGGTTGCGTTCGGTTTGGGCGGGGGCGAAATACATCACGTAATAAAGCACCAGGGCGATCACCACCACGATCAGCACCGCCGAAAAGAGGGAGAGTTTGGATTTGGTTTTCATTTTCCGCTTACCTCCTCAATCAGGGCTTCCATTTCGTCTTTTTCTTCGGTTTCGCTTTCCACCTCAATCTCCGCCGACCCAAAGTCAGCGGTGGTCAGGATGGCGTTCACGGTGGAGTAAACACCGTTGCCGTTGAAGGTGGGGGGCGACATCATGGTGAAGCGGCCGTCCAGGGCCACCTCCTCCTGCCAGCCCACGAACAGGTTGTAGCTGGTGGTGGTGAAGACCAGCTTGATGCTCTGGGTGTTGTAGTCAATGGTAATATCGCTGACTGCGCCGTATTCTTCGGTCAGTTTCAAAAGAGCTCCGGCAAAATCCGCCGACTTGGTTGCCCCGTGGGGCAGGTTGGCAATGGCATTTTCCAGGTTGTTCTTTTCCCGCTGAAGGGCGTCCTTTTGGTCCAGGAGCTCCTGCACAGCCACGTATTCCGGGGTGGCAAGCAGGGCGGCCCCCGCATCCCGTTCCTTCTTCAAGCCGTTCATGGTGATGGGGGTCACGGCCATGACGCCGGCGGCAACCAACAGAATCAAAACGGCGGCCACCAGGCTGCTTTGCTTGTCGCTTTCGGTCTTCTTCTTTTCGGCCATCAGGTCGACGCCCTTCCCGGTGAGGGTAGCAAAGGGGAAGAGGGCTTCCAGGCTTTCGCTTTCCAGGGCGATGGCGGCGGCAGAACCGGCCTTCAGGGTGTCGGTGCCGGCGATGACGCATTCAGTGGCCATATTTTCGGCAAAATGCTCTGCCAGACCCTCGGTCCGGGCAAAGGTGCCGCACAAGAGAACCTTACTTGCCACGGCATCCTCCCCAAACACGGTGTGCAGGGTGCGGACAAAATCAGCCACGATACGGTTACAGGCCACCAGAACCCGGTCCTGGAGCTCCACGAAGGGGAAATCCTCGTCCCCGCCGGCAAGCCCCTTGGTCATAATCAGCTGACGGCAGGAGTCGGCTCCCATGCCGGAAATGGCCTTGTAATCCTCCATAACCCCGCCAAATCCGTCGGGCAGGGTGCGCATGGTCTGGATGGCGCCGTTTTTCAGGAAGGCAAAGGCGGTGCAGCCGTCCTCCAGCACGACCACGGCGTTGACCGTCTTGGGGTCGGGTGCCCAATGGAGCAGGGCCGCCTCGGCAACCCCCGCATCCATGGGGGCCAGGCGCTTGACCTTCATCTTCTGGGCCTTCATGGTTTCGCACAGCACGTTCACCCGGGCCTTGGTCACCGCAAAAATCAGCCGGCGGCTCCGGTCACCGAAGGAATAGCGTCCCTTGTCCAGCATCAGGTCGGTGGTGTAGTAATTGTTCTGTTCCCCATGGAACACGGTCTCCAGTTCCGACTGGCGCAGGCGCACCACGTTGGAGCCCTTGTTTTTCCCGTGGGAGAACATGATGGTGCTGTAAATTTCGGGCCACACGCTGATATACAGGTCGTAGGCGTTTTCATCCCCGATCATCTCCCGAAGCAGGGAGGCAAACAGGATGGGCTCGTCAAGGAGCTTTTTGGCATCCTCCACCGGGGTCCAGCGGGCAGGGGAATAGCCGGGTTTGGCGCCGGGGGCTTTCACCCGTGCGACACCCACCCGGTCGGCATATAAAAATACGGCAATACTGGCCATGGGTCGGTTCCTCCTAAGTCATTGTTGTATATGTAAAGGTTGTTGTTTTCGTGTTACTTGCCTCCCCCTTTGGGGGTGGTGGGTGAGCGTCAGCGAACCCGGAGAGGGTCTCTGGATGGCCTCACGCACTCATTTGCTCTTTCGCAAACGTCCCCTCTCAGTCTTCGCTCCTTCGTCGCGAAGCCAGCTCTCCCAGAGGGAGAGCCTTTATTTTGCCTCCCCCTTTGGGGGAGGTGGGTGAGCGTCAGCGAACCCGGAGAGGGCCTACGGAGATGTCTACATAGACTCCTGCTTCATCCGTTCTTTGATGACATGATCAATCATTTCGCATACCTCTCTGAAATGATTCTTTACATCCAGATTTGAGATACGCAACACGTACAATCCGTGCTTTTCCATGCAGGCTGTCCGTCGGGCATCATATTCTATGCCATTGTCCACGTAATGTTGTGATCCATCCAACTCGATCACCAACTTTGCCGACGCACAATAAAAATCTACAATGTACGATTCTATAATTCGCTGTTTGTATATTTTCAACGGATACCCCCGCAGGAACTCGTACCAGAGCTTTCTTTCCTGGGGGGTCATTTCTTTTCGGAGTTCCTTTGCCCGGTCCAGCAGCTTGTCATTCTTCGGTACCGGCATCAATTTTGCTCCTTTCTTTATTCGCCTCCCCCTCTGGGGGAGGTGTCATCCGCTAAGGCGGATGACGGAGAGGGCCTCCTTTATTTGCCTCCCCCTTTGGGGGAGGTGGGTGAGCGTCAGCGAACCCGGAGAGGGTCTATGGATGGCCTCACGCACTCATTTGCTCTTTAGCAAACGTCCCCTCTCAGTCTTCGCTCCTTCGTCGCGAAGCCAGCTCTCCCAGAGGGAGAGCCTTCCGTACAATAGAAACACAGGGCACGCGGGAAATGGGGTCGGGGGCATGCGCCCATCGAGACACATTTCCAACGTGCCCTAAAGGATTCAGGGAATGAAATTATGTATGCGAGAGGGAAAGGGGATTAGGCGGCGGGAGCAAGAGAACCAACACCGGTTACAGTAATACCTGCATACAGGTCAGTAGCACTAGTCGTGGAAGTATCAAAAGCAATGGTATAGCCATTGGTGGAGGTACTGGGTTTGGACCCAGCAGTGCAATCGCCAGTGTCAACATCATAGAAGAAGGTCTTACCTGCAGCAATACCAAGCTTTGCTTCGCTAATAGCCTTTTCAACGGCAGTAGTAGACAGATTACCATCACCAGTCTGTTCGGAATAAGCAAGCTTAATAATGCTTTCAACGGTCTGAGCATTGCTGTTGTCAACGCTGCTCTGAGCGGAGCTACGGATGGAACCGATGGTGGGGATAGCGACGGCTACGAGAATGGCCATGACGGCTACGACGATGACCAGTTCAACCAGGGTAAAGCCCTTTTTGTTGTTCTTTTTCATTTTTGAACAATCCTCCAAAATATTTTCTGGCGGCAATACAGTTTGGTTTGCCGTCAATATGTGTCATTCATCATATCACTTTGGGGCGGAAAAGTCAAGGGGGCAAACGGGAAAAAGTATGGAATATTTTTTGCATAGGCCGGTATGCTCCCGCCGGGGGCAAAAAGAGGGGAAATCTTCCGCATTTCTCCCCGGTTTTGGGTTGACAGCCCCCCCATCGGGGTGTATAATATGATATTAAGTGGAATTATCCCCATGGGAAATCCCCCTCCCCCGCCGGGCCGCAAATGCATACACCCCGGATGGGTGCGGCACGGGGAATGGAATTTGCACAAAACCACACCCGCCGCGGCGATGCCGCGTCGGCGGGCGCCCGGGGACGGGCGCCCCTACGAACCATTTCCCGAACTCCATCAACCCCAATCCGCCGCGTCGGCGGGACTACCCCTCCGTCTTCGCCTACGGCGAATCCACCTCCCCTGACAAGGGGAGGCAGCCAGGTCTGTGCTACGGTAGGGGCGATCTGTGATCGCCCGCTGAACCTGCCAACACGGGCGACCACAGGTCGCCCCTACGATGCGATACCCCCATGCGGGCGGATATCCGCCCTTACATATATATCATCAAACCGAAAGGATCGAATCGATATGAAACTTCTCCATCGCAACCGCCATTCCAAACGAGGCAGTTCTCTGCCCATGGTCATGGCCATTGGCGCCGCCCTGGTGATTTGGGTGATGGCGCTTCTGCCCCTGATGGCCACGTCGGGAACCACCGCCGCCCAGACCAAGCTTCTGGAAGCCAACTATATTTCCAGCAAGTCCTCCATTGAATTTGTCAAGGGGGAACTGACCGAGATGGTGAAAAAGCAAGGCTTACCCAGTACCTTCGCAGCGGTCATTGACGAAACTGCCACAAACGGCGCGGCAACAACCTTCGGTGGAGATATATACAAATCAATTCCCAAGTACCTGAACGGAGGGTCCTCCACCAACGACGTATACTTCAACTACGTCGCCGACAACGTCGTATATGACGACAAGGATGATACCCCCAATATGAGCGGTCAGGGCAGTAAGGTGACGGCTATCTGCTCGGTCACGCTGAACGAGTCCAACTATTCCCGTTACGATATTACCATTACCACCTGGGAGAATGGCAATCCGGGCATCACCTACACCGCCACCTATACCGTCAGCGGTCAGTTAAAGATCTTCCCAGAAGCCTACAAGCAGGAGGATGCCTTGCCCCTGAGCGATTT
>JAFYNU010000026.1 GCA_017547975.1 Clostridia bacterium | reverse complement strand
GCCTTGGTGTTTCAAAGGACAGCCTGGAACAAAACGCAAGCCAGCTTTGGCAGGGGGAAAGCGATACCGAATTCCGTCGGGTGTCGGTTTATTTCCCCTCCCATGCACCCCGAAGCGTAAGCGATCTCCGTTCCATCAAAAACGAAATGGCGGCCCGCATTGCCGAGCAGGACGAAACGATTTCCTTCCTGACCGCCTGGGGCGGGGAGGGAGAATCGGAATACCATACCGAAACCAGAAACGAATGGATGAAAACCTTCTTTGTCAGCGAAGATTTCTTTGCCATCCGGAATTTTCCCTTGGTTTCGGGGGCCACCTATCCTCTTGGTGAGGGGAGCGTGGTGTTGAACGAATACGCCGCCTGGAAAATCTTCGGTTCCTCCGATTGCGTGGGACTGGATCTCGCCCGGGACAATATTCCTATGCGGGTGGCGGCTGTGGTGATGGATGGGCAGGAGGATGCTGTGGTGTACGCCCCTGTGGGGGAAGAGGACCCCATCACCTTCTTTGAGGTGATCCTGCCGGAATTTGTCAAAAATTACGCCCGGGATACCGTCAGCCTCTATTTCTATCCCGATGACAACACTATCCTCCGGGAAAACGATATCCGTTTCACCTGGAAAAACCTGCGGGGAGAGCTGAAAAAGGTTCTTTCCGGGGAAGAACAGCAGATTCTGTTCCGGATGCCCTGGTGGGAATTTGCCGAGTGGCACGGGGAAAAGGTGCTGACCGCATGGTATATCGCCCTGTGGGGAAGTATCCTTTTGACCACAGCCCTTTCGGTTCCCTACCTGGCGGCGGGGATCGGTTGGGTGGTATCCTGGATCAAATCCCTTCTGGAGGAACGTGCCCTTCGCAAAAAACGATATGAATAAACCAAAACGGACTTGACGAAAAGCAAGTCCGTTTTTTTGTGGTTATGCAAATACGATAAGCTCTCCGCCGTCCATCATGGCTTCCACCGAAAGATGCATATCTTCCAGGGGGGTGCCGTTCCATACGGCGCGGGAGGGAATGCCGGAACCGATCCGGCGGATGATAAGGGTTTTGCCGTTGGATAGGGTCAGGACAGCCCTTTCAAACTTGGGTTTTCCCACCAGCAAGTCGCCCATGCCGCTTTGAGGGAAGATGCCCAGGCAGTTCCACACGTAACAGGCAGAAAGGCCGCCGGAATCGTTGTTGCCCGGAATACCGCCCGGACCGGTGGAACCGGTTTTATCCCGGAAGACGTATTTGTCCCCGGTTTCCAACAGGGTCACCAATCGGTCGTACCGGCCCAGAACGTGGTAGGCCCAGGGGGCTTCCATGTCGGTTTCGTTGTTGAAGCCCTCGAACCGACCCGACTTGTCCTCCGGATTGGCAAAGCCGAAGAATCGGTCGAGAAGAGCCAGATATCCCTCTTTTCCGCCGGCCAGGGCCACGCGGGAGGTCATATCCCGGAAGGGACGGAAGGAATAATTCCAATGATTGCCTTCGTAGTAGTCGCTGTTTTCCACCAGGAGACCGGTTTGGGGATCAAAGGCGTTTTTCCAATGCTCCAACACCGGGGCGGCCATGGCGGCAAGGGTGGGATGCCCAAGGGATTCTGCCATTTCCATCAAACCCGGGGCAATGCCCGACATATCCAGGGTGAAGGTGGCCCGCTGGGCGGTGCCTTCTTTGGCAAAGCTCTGGAATTCCTCCCCCGAAAGATTGGCGGCGATTTGATCGGCAATGGCATCCCAATCCCCGGGAATGCCCCGTTTCCAGGCATCGTACAGGCTGTATTCGGCAAGCATCCGGGCCTGCATGGCTTCCACCCGCAGGTCGGCGGATAGCAGGAAGGCGTTGGGATACACCCCGTAGCGGGCGTGCAGCAAACCGAAGCTTTCTACGATTTGCCGGGAAATATCCGGGTAAAGGGTATAAACCAAGGGAAGCTGGGTTTTGTAAATATCCCACAGGGTGCAGAAATCCACCGCCATGGGTTTGCCGGGAGCCAAAAACCCGCCCCTGGGCCAGAAGTTCGGTTTTGTCAGGCTGTGGTAAAGATTGGAGTAAAAGATCCGAAGCTCGTTTTCATCCTCCGATTCCACCGTTACCCGCCCCAAAGCTTCCGCCCAGGCATCGCTTGCCGCCCGCCGGGTTTCGTCAAAAGTGGGGGTGGCAAGGGCGTGCTCCTCCCAGGCATCGGGTAAGGAAAGGGTGGATACCGAAAGCTTCAGGGTGATTGTCCCGGGGGAGGCAAGACGGAAAACCGCATCCTCGTCCAGGGAGCCGTTCCCATCGAAGGTCAGAACGAAGTGGTAGCCGATCCCCTGCAGGGTTACCGATGCTTCCAGGCGTTTGTCGTCCAGGCGGGTGACGGTCAGGTTTTCGTAGCTTCCCCGGGTATGGGGGGAATCGTAGAGGCCGTTGTTGGTGAAATCCACCGCAATTTTGCCCCCGGATTCCCGGAAGGTGTAGCGGTGGCAGGCGGCGTAGATTCCTGCGGTGAGCTCGCAATCGATGCCGCTTTCCGCCAGGGTGACCCGGTAGTAGCCGGGGGAGGCCGCCTCGTCCAAAACGCCGTAATCGGTGGCCTTTTCACCGTAATAGGGGGTGACAACGGCGTAATTGTAGTAAAATCCCACCGCTCCGGTACCCGAAAGCTGAAAATGGGAAAAGCCGATCAACCGCAGTTGATCGCCCAAAAACCGGATGGGTTCCCCGCAGTTGAGCTTGTTGATGCCATACCCGGCGGAGTATCCACCGGAATAGGGGCTGACCATGTATTTCCCAAAGGGAAGCATGGCCGCCGGACTGGTGTTGCCGCACATACCCTTGAAGGGAAACCAGGATTTGACCAGGTCGTCCCCCTCGGGAAGGTCGATGGCGCCCGAACCGTGGAAAACATCCACGTACTTTGAGTAAGTCATATTGCCTCCTTAATAGAGGAAGAGGATGGCAGGATCCAGAATGTTCGCAGGGGCATCCAGGTGGTAGATGCCATCCGACAGGGTGAAGGCGATCTCCTTCCGACTGCCGTCGGGAAGAAGCTGTTCTGCCCGTTTGATCGGCTTTTCGGTGACCAGGGTGATCTCCTCAATGGGGTCAAGTCCCAGGTTGAAGAAGCCGCAGAAAAGGCCCCCGTCCGGCATGTCCGCCGCCCGCAGGTAAACCTCCGCATCCTCCGGGTAGTAAACCGGCAATTCCCCGGTTTTTTGGAGCAGGTCAATGAGCTGGAGCTTTCTGGACCAGGTCAGGAAAGCAAAGGCTTCGGAAATGTTGAAATTGGACACGGGGGTGCCGGCAAAGACGATGACCGTGCCGCCCAGCTTGTTGTGGTACAGGGTGACACCGGGGAAGAGGATGTCCCGGTGAACCTTGTCCACCGAGTTGAATACGTGAGAATACACCACCGTATCCTCCGACGTGGGAACCAGTTCCTGGAGCTTTTGCTGGACGTTTGTGGTATTGCCGTTGACAAAGAGAACCTCCCCGGTGGGAGTTTTACCCACCCAGGGGCGCACGTTGACGCCAAGATATTCGCCGAATCCCCGGTCGATCAGGTTTTTGGCGGTGTCGGAGGCCAAGATCACCGGACCTCCAAGGAAATTCATAATCTCGTCGTTGGTATAGAAGGTGTCCTTGTTCCCTTCCATGCAGACCACGCCCCCTGCCTGGTGGGAGAAATAGAAGGGGAGTCCCAGCCGTTCGAGAACGCAGGCGCTCCAACCGTCGGACCCATCGGTGGAAACCTCCCAGGTATGATTGAACAGGTGATTGGGGGTGTTGGAAACCGGAATCCGGCAACCCCGCCAGGTGAGGGTGGGTTCCAGCTTCGCCAGGGCTTCGTAGAAGCCGCGGTGCTTGCCAAGTACCTTTCGGTAGACCTTGCCGCTTTGGGGTTCGAAGGCACCCAGGCGGGTGATCCAATGCTTGGCGCCCTTGGCTCCCTCCAGAATGGTACCGGTAAAGTGGGTGTGCAGTGACATGGCGCCGGTGCTGTATCGGTTTTGGGGGCAGGTGTCGGTTTCGGCCAGGATGATGTCGGCCTTGCCCCGAAGCTTGGCAATCTGATGGGCCGCCCGCAGGAATACCCGGGAAAAATAGCGGGCACCGGCGGGGGTATAGTTGCCGTTGTTGATGCGGACCACGATGGGGTTGCCCTTGCCTGCCAGCTCGGCGGCGATTTCGTCGGCAAACTCCGCATTGTTGCCGCAACAGCAGAAGGAACCGGGCAGGGTGGGGTCGACCTTGTCAATGCCTTCCCGCATAATCCTGGCGGTTTCCACCAGCGACTGCCGCTGGCTTTCCACCATCAGGTGGGTGT
>JAFYNU010000349.1 GCA_017547975.1 Clostridia bacterium | reverse complement strand
GGCTCCTTCCTGTTTTTGGGACCCAGCGGTGTGGGGAAAACCGAGCTCTGTAAGACCCTGGCGGAGACCATGTTGGGGTCGGAGGAGATGCTGGTCCGTATCGACATGAGTGAGTACATGGAAAAAGCATCCCAAAGCCGGCTGGTGGGGGCTCCGCCGGGCTACGTGGGCCACGAGGAGGGGGGACAGCTGACCGAGGCGGTACGAAAAAAACCGTACAGCATCGTCCTGTTTGATGAGATTGAGAAAGCCCATCCGGATATCCTGAATTTGCTTTTACAACTCCTGGAGGATGGCAGGTTGACCGATGGTTTGGGCAGGACGGTATCCTTCCTGAATACGGTGGTGGTGATGACCTCCAACCTGGGAACCGGAACCACCCGGGCGGTGGGGTTTGATCGGCAGGAGAGCAAACAATCGATATTGGAGGAGGCAAGAAAAAGCTTTCGCCCGGAGTTTTTCAATCGCATCGACGAGGTGGTGATATTTACCCCGCTTGGTAAGCAGGCGTTGACACGGATTGCCGGGCAGCTTTTGAAGGAGACTCAAAAGCGTGCCGGGGAGTTGGGCCTCACCCTGGAATATGGGGAGGATGTGCCGGAGAAGCTTGCGGAAATGGGGTACGATCCCCGCTATGGTGCCCGGCCCCTGCGGCGATTGATCCGACAGGTAGTGGAGGAACCCATTTCCGACGGATGGATCGGCGGAACTTACCAGGCGGGAGATATCCTGCGGTTGGATATTCAGGAGGGGAAACCGGTAATCGGTGTTCCGGTATCCAAAAAATAAAGAATGGTGTAGCACCTGCTTGACAGATTGGTCGGCAGGTGCTATACTGTTATTTAGTTTGAAAACTAACAAATTTGGAAGGGAGGAAACGCAAATTGGAGAAGAGACCCTGTGAGCATCCCGAACCCTCCATTGGCATGGAGTTATCGGCGACCCATAAGCGGTTACACGACTGCCTGCGTAAAGCCGGGGAACACGTGGGACTTTCCCAAAGCTACCGGGGGATCATGTTTCACCTGGGGCACGAGGATGGGCTGACCCAGTTGGAGCTTGCCAAGCGTACCAACGTCAGTCCTCCAACCGTCAGCGTTACCCTGCAAAAAATGGAGCGGGCCGGACTTCTGGAGCGACGACCCGATGAAAACGATCAGCGGAGTATCCGGGTCTACCTGACCGAGGAGGGACACGCATTGAACGATCGGATTCACAGCGAATTCTACAAGGTGGATATGCAGTTGGTGGAGGGCTTTTCGGAGGAGGAAAAGCAGATGATCCGCCGCATATTTGCCAAAATGAACCAAAACCTGGAAGGAATGAATCTATGAGACTTGCGAAGTACCTTAAGCCATACTGGTGGCTGGCAATATTAGCACCGCTTGCTATGATCGGTGAAGTTGCCATCGACCTGACACAGCCCAGCCTGATGGCGTCCATCGTGGATGACGGCGTACTGGGGGGCAACCTGGACCTGATTATTCGCACGGGAATCAAAATGCTGATTCTGGTGGCCTTTGGCGGTCTGTGCGGTATTTTGTCCGGGGCGTTTTCCATTACGGCGGCCCAATCCTTTGCCAATGACCTGCGCCGGGACCTTTACAAGAAGGTCATGAGTTTTTCCTTTGAGCAGACCGATAACTTTACCGTCGGTTCGCTGATTACCCGCTTGACCAACGACGTGACTGCCACCGCCGACTTCGTTTCGTCGGTGTTGCGGATGTTCGTTCGCGCCCCGGTGTTTTTTGTTGGGGGCATTATCATGATGCTGAGCCTGAACATTAAATTTGGGCTCGTAATGATCGTGTCCATGCCCTTGCAATTCCTGGTGATCTACCTTGTATTCAAAAAGGTTCGTCCCCTGTTCAAGGTGATGCAGTCCAAGCTGGACCGCCTCAACAGCAAGATGAGGGAAGATATTACCGGCGCCCGTATCATCAAGTCGCTGGTCCGGGAAGAAGAAGAGATTGAAAAGTTCCACGAAGCCAACGAAGACCTTTTGAAGGTTGGATATTCGGTGGGAACCACCTTTGCGTTCTTTGGTCCGGCACTTTCCATTGTCATGAATTTCTCCACCGTGGCGATTATTCTGATCGGCGGTTATCAGGTGGAAGCCCGTGCCATGCAGGTGGGAGAGGTAATGGCAGCCCTTTCCTACATTGCCCAGGTACTGATGTCGGTGATGATGCTTTCCATGACCTTCATGAGCATTACTCGTGCATCGGTTTCCTCCCAGCGTATTCTGGAAGTGCTGGATACCGTTCCTTCCATCAAGGACGGCGGTTACGACGGGGAAGAAAAGGTGGAGAGCATCCGCTTTGAAAACGTCACCTTCAGCTACCCCGCTTCCTCCGGTGTGCCCGCGGTGAAGAATATCAATCTGGAAATCAAGGGCGGCGAAAAAATCGCCATTCTTGGGGCAACCGGGTCGGGTAAGTCCTCCCTGGTGCAGTTGATTCCCCGCTTTTATGACGTGACCCAGGGGCGGATCACCATCAATGGCAGGGACGTCCGGGAATACAACCTGGAAACCCTGCGCAACAAGATCGGTTACGTGCTCCAATCCAGCAATATTTTCAGCGGCACCGTAATGGAAAATATCTGCTACGGAAATGCCGAATACACCGACGAGGAGGGCCGACAGGCCGCTTTGATTGCCCAGGCGGATGAATATATCCAAAAGTTCAACGACGGCTATCAGACCCAAATCAGCGAAAAAGGCGCATCTCTTTCGGGCGGTCAGAAGCAACGT
>JAFYNU010000348.1 GCA_017547975.1 Clostridia bacterium | reverse complement strand
GATGGCCATGCTGGAAGATCCGGAGGGGGTACAGTCGGCCCTCCAAAAGATCGATGGGGCCTATCATCGGGTGATGAAGCAGGTTTGGGAGACCGTGAAGAAGGTCAACGGCGGTGGCGGTGTTGTGGATTGGCTGGGTACCTATGCACCCGGTTTCCATGCACAGATGCAATGCGATATGTCGGTTATGATCTCGACTCCCATGTTCCGGGAATTCATCATGCCGGAGCTTCGCAGTCAGTGCGGGCTTTTGGACTATCCGCTCTATCACTTTGACGGCATCGAACAGATTCGCCATCTGGACGATCTTTTGTCAATCCCCAACCTGCGTGCCATTCAGTGGACGCAGGTGGCAGGGCAACCCCCGGCAACCGATTTCATTCCGCAGCTTCAAAAGATTCAAAAGGCCGGAAAAGGCCTGATTATTTGGGTGGAACAGAACCAGATTGAACCCTTGATGGAAAATCTATCCTCCCGGGGACTTCTGCTTTTAACCAACGCCGGATCGAAGGACGAGGCGGATGCCATCACAAAAATGGTGGCAAAGCTAACCCATGAATAAAAAAACACCCCCAGGCCATTGGCCTGGGGGTGTAGTAACGATATCAGCTTTATTTGCCTTCTTCTACGGTAACTTCCTTGCGTTCGGTGCGGATGTTGCGGCGGACCGAATCCACTTCCTTCAAGGTAGCCTCCAGGGCATTGTGGGCAGAGGTGAGCTTTTCGGTGACGTACTGAATGGCATTGGCGTTCAGGGTTTTCACCTTGGCTTCGTTTTCGGCGTAAATCTCACGGGCACGCTTGTTGGCAGCGGTGACAATCTGGCTTTCCTCCACCATGCGGTTGGCCATTTCCCGGGCATCGGCCAGGATACGTTCAGCGCGGGCATTGGCTTCGCTTACAATCCGCTCCGCCTGGGTGTTGGCGTCGGTGAGAATCTTTTGCTTGGAATTGATCAGGGCCTGGGCAGCGGTGATATCACCGGGAAGATTGTCCAGAGCTTCGTCCACCAGGTCAAACAGCTTTTCCCGGTCGATGAAGCACATGGTTTTGCTGAAGGGCACACCCCGGGCTTCGTTGAGCTCTTCGGCGATGGCGGTCAGAATACCGTTGATGGTGTTAACGTCGTGTTCAGCCATGAGGAACCTCCTGTATTATTACAATGTTTTGAATCGGTTTTGAATGTCTTCTACAATGCCGGGGGGGACGAAACGGGTGATGTCGCCGTTGTGGGATGCGATCTCCTTCACCAGGGAGGAGGAGATGTAAAGATTACGCTCCTGGGTGTTGAAGAAGATGGTCTCGATATCGGGGTGAAGCTGATGATTGGCCAGGGACATCTGGAATTCATATTCGAAATCGCTGACGGCACGCAGACCACGAACGATCACGTTTGCTCCAACCTGGGCGGCATAGTCCACCAAAAGGCTGGTGTAGCTGCCGATTTCCACGTTGGTGATGCCTTCGGCGGCCACCACACGGCGAATCATGTCCTGACGTTCGTCCAGGGTGAAGCTGGGAGTCTTTTTGGGGTTGTTGGATACACCCACCACCAGCTTGTCAAAAAGCTTGCTGGCACGGCGTATGACGTCCAAATGGCCGTAGGTGACGGGGTCAAAACTGCCGGGATAAAGAGCGATTTTCATGATATCTCTTCTTTCGAAATGGGATTTTGTTAGTCGGCGTTACGCATGTAGGTGGTGATCTTGGGTCTGCCGTAGGTGTATTCCTTCAGCTTGGTAAAGCCGGGAAGCTCCTCGGGCAGTTGATCGTCTTTGTCACTTTCACATACTATTATACCGCATTTTGCGACAATGTCAACCGAAGCAATGGTTTGCAGGGCTCTTTTTAATTGGCCGGTGCCGTAGGGGGGATCCAGGAAGACGAGACCATACTTGTGGGGATGGTGGCCCTGGATGGTGGCGCGGTAGTCGGCCATACGCACGTCGGATACCGATTCAAATTTGCACTTGGCCAAATTCTCCCGGATGATCTTCACGGCGTCCTTGGAGCTATCCACAAAGACGGCCCCTGCGGCACCCCGGGATAGGGCTTCGATGCCAAGCTGACCGGATCCGGCAAACAGGTCCAGCACGTGCCGGCCTTCGATGTCAAACTGAATGATGCTGAAAATGGCTTCCTTTACTTTTTCGGAGGTGGGGCGGGTATCCAACCCGTCCAGGGTGCGAAGGCGTGCGCCCTTGGCGCTGCCGGTGATCACTCTCATATTGCGTCATCCTTTCGGTGAAAATATTCGTAAACTTTTGTGGCGGAGCTTTTGCCAATGACCTCCGCCAGGTCCATCAAAGAGGCTTTTTTCACCCCGTTGACCGACCGGAATTTGGTGAGCAGGGCGGTCCGGCGGGTTTTGCCGATACCGGGAATGTCGTCCAACTCGGTTTTGATGCTTTTTTTGTCCCGCAGGCTCCGGTGGTATCCGATGGCGAAGCGGTGAGCCTCCTCCTGGATGGTGCCAATGAAGGCAAAAACCGAGGGGACGGCGGCAAGACCGATCTCTTCCCCCTCCGGGGTGACCAGGGAGTGGGTGCGGTGTCGGTCATCCTTTTTCATGCCGAAAACCGGCAGGATCAGCCCGCATTCTTCCATGGCGTCCAGGGCTTCGTGGAGCTGACCAAGGCCGCCGTCGATCAGGATCAGGTCGGGCTTTGCGGCAAAGCCGGTTTTCCCTTCCGCAAGGTCGGTGATACGGCGGGTGATGACCTCGTGAATGGAGGCATAGTCGTCCTGGGTCTCTTTGTTTTGTATTTTGAACTTACGGTAGTCGCTTTTTCTGGGTTTTCCGTTTTCAAACACCACCATGGATGCCACGATGTTGTCCGAACCGATGTTGGAAATATCGAAGGCCTCAATCCGGGCAGGGGGGACCTCCAGGGCCAGAAGCTCCGCAAGGGCGGTGGCAGTTTTGGTCTTTTTCTGCTCGCTGGCATTGGCCCGTAAAAGCTCGTCCCGGGCATTGGAGCGGGCCATGTCCACAATGGCATGCTTGGCACCCCGCTTGGGGAGAAGAATCTGTACCCGCCGTCCCGCCTCGTCGGAAAGCAGGCGGGCCAGGTCTTCCCGGTCCTCAATCTCTTCCGAAAGGAAGAGGAAGGGGGGGATGTCGTTGCCCTGGGTGTAGTATTGCAGGATAAAGTCGGTAATCAATTCGGTGGAATCGGCGGCGGAACTGTCCGGGGTGAAAACCGTAAATTTGCCGGTGACGTTGCCCCCCCGCAGGGAAAGAAGAACCAAAACACCGCCTGCGTCGTCGGAAATATAGGCCACGGCGTCGGCATCCTTGATGTTGTCCTGGATGATGATTTGTTGGGAGGAAAGCCGGCGCACGGCATAAATCCGGTCCCGGATGGTGGCGGCTTTTTCAAACGCCATGGCTTCGGCGGCGGCTTCCATTTCCTTTTCCAGATTGGCAAGCAGGGTGGTGTAGTCCCCACGCAGCATCAATTCCCCCTGCAAAATGAGGGCCAAATAGTCTTCCCGGGAAATATTGCCCCGGCAAAGGCCGATACAGCGGTCCATCTGGGCATTCAGGCAGGGACGGCCCTTTCCGAAATCCCGAGGAAAGCGCTTGCTACAGCTGGGCAGACGCAGGGTTTCCGACAGGGTATCGATTACGTGGTGGGCCATGCTGTGGCTGCCGTAGGGGCCGTAGTAGTGGGCACCGTCGTTTTCCCGCTTGGTGGTGAAGGTGAAACGGGGGTATTCTTCGGCGGGATTCAGCTTGATGAAGGGATAGCTTTTGTCGTCCTTCAGCTTGATGTTGTATTTGGGCAGGTGCTTTTTGATGAGAATGTTTTCCAGCACCAGGGCATCAAATTCGCTGTCGGCCACAATCACTTCAAAATCGTGGACGTGCTCCACCATTTTGGTGACCTTGGGGCTGTGGGCGGCCGATTCGTGGAAATACTGAGATACCCGGTTTTTCAGCGCCCGGGCTTTGCCCACATAAATGATCGTGCCCGAACTGTCACGCATGATATAAACGCCGGGCACCAGGGGCAAACCGGCGGCTTTTTGGCGCAGTTCGAAACGATCCATAACACTCTCCCAATCAGCAGTATCCTACAAAAATCGGCGCCGCGAGTACGCAGCGCCGGAAAATGGTCAATTCAAATCAATCAGTCAATG
>JAFYNU010000347.1 GCA_017547975.1 Clostridia bacterium | reverse complement strand
TGCCGCCGCCCTTGTAGCCGATTTCGTTGATGGTACGGCGGGCGATGGAGGCAATGTCAGCATAGTGGTTGGTGGTGATTTCACCCATGACCATAACCATACCGGTGGTGCAGACCGTTTCGCAGGCAACACGGGCAGTGGGGTCGTGGGCAAGAATATCGTCCAGAACGGCATCCGAAATCTGGTCGCAAACCTTATCGGGATGGCCTTCGGTTACCGATTCGGAGGTGAAGAGCTTGTTCTTTAACATATCATACATCCTTTCGGGAAATATCTTTGACATACAGGAAATATTGTACCATATAACCGGAAAAATTTCAAGCTTGGATGCGGTTTAATTTGACAATTTTACAGGGTGGATGTATAATAAACATAGACGGGATGCACCAAGCCGGGTGTATGCCGAATAGAGAAGAAAGGAGGAGAAGGATAATTCCTGTTCTAAAAAATAAAAAGGGGAAAAAACCCACGGCGCTTCTGTTTGTGGACTACGAACATTGGTATATTTCCATGACCAAACTCCACAAGAAAAAGCCAAATCTGATGGCGTGGCGGGAGAGCATACTGGAACGGTATGATATCAAGGATCTATACGTATTTGCCGATTACTCCCACCCCAATCTGCAGGTGGAAATTCCGCGAATCCGGGAAGTAACCAACATGGTGATCGAAACCAAAAATAACACCAGCCGTTACGAAAAGGACTACACCGATTTTATTATTCTTGACCATATTTATCAGCACGCGGTTTCCGACAAGGATGTGGATTGCTTTATCATATTCACCGGGGACGGGCATTTCAGCTCGGTGGTGAATTTCATTCGTCAGAAGTGCGGAAAAGAAGTGGGCGTTTTTGCGGTCCGTTTTGCCGCGTCCAGCATTTTGAAAAGTGCGGCAAGCTGGTTTGTGGAACTTCCGGAGGAAGAAAAAAAGCCCGATCCCGATATGCCTTATATGGATCTGGTGCTTGCTTACCTGAAGGACCGGGAAAAGAAAAAGGAGTATCCGGCCATGACCCTGCCGGAGATTTGTCGGTACGTGGCAAAATATGCCCAGGTGGAAGAAGACAAGCTGAAACAAGCTGTCAACAAGCTGATTACCCTGGGTTACGCCAAACGGGTGGAAAAAATCACCCACGACAGCAAGCTCGTTTCCATCATAGAACCCGATTGGGAAAAAATGAAAAAAGACGATTTCTGGGACGACGAGCTCTTCGATGAAACCGAAGAAACCAAAAAGTAAAAGAGAGAAATCCGCACAGACCATGCCCGGTCTGTGCGGATTTTTTGTGTTACAACAAGCGAAGGGAATAAAGTCCGCCGCTTCCGCCGAAGAGTTGAATACGAAGGGCGGATGAGGTTACAGCGGAGAAGGGGATGGTGACAAGTCTGCCGGTGGGGAAATCGACCTGAGCGACGGGTTTGCCGTCGGCAAAGATCCGAATTTGATCCGGGCTTGCGGGGGCGCGGCCGATGGAAGTGGTAACATTGCGGTTCAGGTCGGTGTCGCAAACCAGCGTTACCCCGGAAATGCTGCGTGCTTCCGGCAGGAGGATATCCACGTAGCCTCCATCCCGGTTGGAAAGCCACAGGTTCGGCATGGCATCCTGGTGACAGAACCCATCCAGAATATTTTCCGGCCCATAGGGACGCTGCGGCGGGGAAAAGGAAGCTGCCAGGGCAAAGCGCTTGCCGCGTTGGCTGTTCCATGCGGAGTAGGGGGGCGGACAGGCCTCCGAAAGGGGCGTGGTGCCCGGTTTGTCCGAGGAGAAAGAATACTGTGCCAATACCCCATAGGGCTGCTCTTTGCTCTTGGGCCAGGAAAGACCTTGGCCGGAAAGCGAAAGACGGTAGCTCCCGGGGGTAAGGGCGGCGGAAATGGGAAGTTCAACGGGGATTCCCTGGGTAACCGGGAGTTTGCCTTCGGCAACCGGGGTGCCGTCGTTTCGGTCCCAAACGTCCGAAATGGCACAAAGGATCCAGGTGAGTTCACCGCTGCCTAAGAGAGGAAGGCGGATGGAATCCAGCTGAGGTTCGGTCACCGGGAAACAAAGGCCCCAGGGCGTGTCCAGCGAAACGGATTCTTCGCCGGGGACTATGTCCGAAAGAATGACGTCTCCGGAGGAGGTGACGGAAGCGCCGAGCAGGCTTTCTTCGGGGTAGTGGTAGCCCGGGATGCGGATGTCGCTCTTTGCCACCCGATGACGGATGGTGTCGATATGGGGGGATGCGGCAGCCTCCCGGGGCGTGATGCCATGCTTTGCGGCATAGGCGGCGGCGATCCCGGCAGCCTGGCCGGCATTGCCCAGGGTACATTCTACCCGAATGGCGCCGAAGGCTACGTGGGACGCACTGATGACCCGCCCGGCCAACCATAAATTGGAAATGTCCCGGCTGTACATGGACCGGAGAGGGATGCCGAAGGGAGCTACCAGCGAATAGTTTTCGTAAACCGGATCGACAAAATCGTTGCACAACGGGATTTTGCCGGTGGCATCGGTGAAGGAGCCGGGGTTGTGCAGGTCGATGTACCAGCCGCCGGTGGAAAGGGCATCGGAGAAGTGTCCGCCGGAGCGAACGTCCTGCTCGGTCATGATGACGTCTCCCACCACCCGGTAGCTTTCACGTTTGCCGGGAATGGTGGAGACCCGGGAAAGTTCAAAGTTCTCAAATTCGGTTTTGTATTCCGAACGGTTTTTCAGGTAATCCCATACCCCATAGACCCAGGCATACAGATCCCTGGCAATGGCACGTTCGTCGTCCACCGTATGGCGGGGACCGCCGAATTCCAGCCACCAGAAGCCGGAATAGGTATCCCCCTTCGGAGGAGCCATGTCTACTCCGGGAGCCAGATCCTCCCGATTGACGGTGCGGGCAAAGGAAGGCGGCGTGAAAACCACTTTGTGGGGGGTACGTTTGGCGCAGAACAGAACGGTGGTTCCCATGACCATGCCGTCCGCCTTTTCGGGAGCTAGAGCTTCGCCGAATTGGCTGCGGGCTTCCCGTCCGTACATGACTTCTGCGCCGGCCAACCGTGCCAGAACGGCGTCCCCGGTACAATCGGCGAAGGCATCGGCAAAAATCTCGGTGGTGGTGTCATAGGTCAGCCCCTTGGCGATCAGGGAGCGGATGGTATTTCCCTCCCTGCGGCAATCCACCACCCGGGTGTTGTCCATCAGGGTCAGGTTCTTTTCCGCCATGACAAGCTCGGAGAGTGTCAGGCAGAGGGATTCTGCCATGGGACGGTCGTTTTTCTCCCGGTCGGTCAGCATGGCGTCCACCAGGATGCCGGTCTCCATGGTAAAGGAGTTGAAATTGATGGCGCCGGATGGAGCGACCCCCACCTCGGCGGAGGCGTTGCCGCCCAACATGGGGCGGTCGGTGATAAGCAGGGTTTTGGCCCCCTCTCTGGCGGCAGCCAGGGCGAAACAGACGCCGCCCACGCCGCCTCCGACCGCGACCAGATCATAATGCAGTGTGTTCATTTATACACCCCGGAACAGTCTGGGCAGCAGTTTCCATGCAGCTACCCGCCACGCCTGCCACTCGTGGGCGCCTTCGGAAAGCACCACGTGGACAGGAATATCCCGTTCGTCAAAGAAGGAACGGTTCACGTCCAAATCTACAAAACCCTTGGGGGCCAGTTCCAGTTCCCCGCCGGAGAGGAATGCCTCCCGCAGGGTGGCCTTCAGCAGGGCTTCGTCGGTCACCTTGGGTTCCCCCTGGAAGCGATTGCCCCGGATGCCGGCCGACATGACACCCATGTAGCCGAACACACCGGGATTGCCGAAAACAATGTTGGCGGTTTGCATACCACCCATGGAGAGGCCGGTGAGTGCCCGGTGATCGGGGTCGGCAATGACCCGGAAGTGGGATTCGATAAAGGGAATGGTGTCGTGGATCAGCACGTCCCCAAACTTGTTCTGGAAATGCAGTTCCATCATATCCCGGGAAGGGGTGACACCCGGCTCAAACCCATAGCCGTATTCATTGACGATGATCATTTCCGCACATTCGCCCCTGGCGATCAGGTTGTCGGCGATGAAATTGATCTTGCCCTGTTCCACCCAGCCGGTTTCATCCTCGCTGGAACCGTGCTGCAGGTAAAGGACGGGATAGCGCTTTTCGGGATCGGTTTCGTAGGAGGGCGGGGTGTAGACCGTGGCGCACCGGGTTTTGCCGGTGAAATTCGATTTGTAAAATACCTTTCGCACCTGGCCGTGGGGCACGTCCTGAATATCGTAGAAATCGTAGCCGGGATTTGGGATATCCAGGGAGTTTACCGCCTGGTTGAGAACCCAGTAGAGGGGCATGGCGGGGTTCACCGTTTTGATGCCGTCGCACTCGAACACCACGTAGTGGGTGCCGGGGCGAATGCCGTAGAGGGTGGTGGTGAAGCTGCCATCCTCTTCCGGGGTCAGTTCAATGACACGGTTCTCCAGCCCGGTGTAGTTCGACATCCCCTTCAGGGTGATCTTTTTGGCACCGCAAGCCGGGAAAACGATCTTGACGCCGCCGTCATCCTGATAGATGGGATTCTCGTAAAAGGGAGAGAAGCAAAGCGCATTGGAATGTAACGATTGATTTGCCATGGGGTGCCTCCTTATGTTTTTTTGTTACCACCATTGTAGCACAGAAAAAAACGGGAATGCAAGTAAAAATTGGTGATGGGGCGGAAAAATACCGATGAATCGTTGAGACGATTGTGATAGAATCCTTTGGGCCAAATCAAAAAACAACCCTTGCATTATGCGGGGAAAAACGGTATAATGAAGAAAAAAGAGCCGGTACATCCGGCGACGAAAAGGAGAAACTATTTATGATGACCTACGGAACTCTGCCTTATATTGATAAGCCTGTATCCAGGCTGTTTGCCGGTACCATGCTGGGTTGTATGTCCCAGGGCCAGGATGCCTCCGAACTTCTGGACCAGATCTATGCCATGGGTATCAATGCTTTCGACAGTGCCAATGTTTACGGCCTGGCGGAATGCTCCCTGGGTGACTGGGTTGAAAAGCGCGGCCTGCGGGATAAGCTTGTCATCCAGACCAAGGGCGCCCACCACGATCGTTGGCATATTCGTGTAACCCCCTATGACATTCTGTCCGACGTACATACCTCCTTGGCCCGTATGAAGACCGACTATATCGATATCTACCTCCTGCACCGGGATGATGAGACCAAGCCGGTGGGACCCATTGTGGAAACCCTGAACGCCCTGGTGGATGAGGGCAAGATCAAGGCCTTCGGCGGTTCCAACTGGACCCACAAGCGTGTGGCCGAAGCCAATGCCTACGCCGCCGAACATGGTCTCCAGGGCTTTACGGTGGTCAGCCCCTACTACGGTCTGGCTGTTCAGCACGCCGACCCCTTCGGTGGCAACTGCATCGGAATTTCGGGGCCGGAAAACGCCGAAGCCCGTGCCTACTACCGGGACAACAACATCGCCGTGGTGCCCTATTCTGCCATCGGCGCAGGCTTCTTCTCGGGCCGCATGAAGAGCAGTGATCCCGAAGGAGCCAAGGAACTGGTGCCCGGAAGCACGGTTCGCGGCTATTTTACCGAGGATAACTTCCAGCGCCTGGCAAGAGTGGAAGAGCTTGCCGCTGAAAAGGGCTATTCGGTCGCCCAGATCGCCATGGCTTGGGTTCTCCACCAGGATATGGATCTTTATCCCATTGTTGGCTCCAGCCGTGTACAGGGTATGGCAGACAACGTGGCGGCCCTGGAAATCAAACTCACCAAGGAAGAACTCGCTTACCTGGATCTGGAAAGCGAAACCAAATAAAAAAAGGAAAACAAGAGGATCTGTTTTATGAAATACGGTATCGTCGGCCCCAGCGAAGGGGAAATTGCGGCTTTTGTGGCAAAGCTTGAGGACAAAAAGGAACGCAGAATTTCAAACATCAAGGTTTATGAGGGCAGTTATCTTGGACTGGACATTGCGGTTGCCATCAGTGGTGTGTGCAAGGTGAATGCTTCCATTGCTGCCCAGGTTCTGGTAAAGGACGAACGCTGTGACGCCCTGGTGGTGTGCGGCGTTTCGGGCGGGATCGACCCCATGCTGAAAATCGGAGATACCGTCATCTGTAGCCGGGTGGCTTATCACGACGTGGTGCCAAGTTTTCTGATGAATGATCCCCCTTATCTGGGAAGCGCCTGGTTCGAATCGGATGCCGACCTGGTGACCGCCGCCGAGGAAGCCCTGGGGGATAGCATCAACGGTTACAAAATCTACACCGGCAAGGCCGTTACCGGCGAAGCCTTTGTAGCCGACGAGGGCCGCCAGGAGATCATTGACGGATTTGATCCCCTGTGCACCGACATGGAAACCGCCGCCGTGGCCCACGTGGCTTACATGAACAAGATTCCCTTCCTTGCCTTCCGCAGTATCACCGATACCGCCGAAAAGAGCGGGTTGGAAAACTTCCATGAAAACTACCTGGCCTCCAGCGCCACTGCCCAGGATTGCCTGATGGCCTTCCTGGAAAGAGTCAGCGAATGAAGCCCAGGTGTATGGTAGCCCTCAGCGGCGGGGTGGACAGCGCCGTCACCGTGCTTTCCCTGATGGGGGAGTATGACGTGATGGGTATGACCCTGAAGCTGCACCCGGAATTTGATCCGGGGCCGGCAGAGCGGCTGTGTGCCTCTCTGGGGGTCCCCTTCCGTATGATGGAGAGGGAAAAAGAGTTTATGGACCGGGTAATCAACCCCTTTGTGGATACCTACAAGGCGGGCAAGACCCCGAATCCTTGCATTACCTGTAACCGCCGGGTGAAACTGCCCTTCCTCTTGGAGGCGGCGGAGGACGCCGGGTGCGACTACGTTGCCACCGGCCACTACGGCAAGATCGAGCGAACCGGTTCCAGAACTCTTCTGAAAAAGGCTTTGTATCCCGAAAAGGATCAGACCTATATGCTGTCGGTTTTGACCCAGGAGCAACTGTCCCGCCTGCTTCTTCCCCTGGGGGACTATACCAAGCCCCAGGTGCGGGAAATCGCCGCTGAACACAAGCTGGAAAGCGCAAAAGCAGCCGATTCCCAGGATATTTGCTTCATCCCGGATGGGGATTATGCGGGCTATATCCGCAGCCTGACCGGGGAAAGCTTCCCCGCCGGGGACTTTGTGGACCCCAACGGTAAGATTCTCGGCCGGCACACCGGCATTGTGGATTACACCATTGGCCAGCGCCGCGGTCTGGGGCTGCCCCTGGGCTACCACGCCTATGTGGTGGACAAAAATGCCGAACGAAATGAAGTGACGGTGGGAACAAACGACCTGCTCTTCAAAACGAGAGTGGAGCTTTGTCATATCAACCTGATTCCCTTTGAACGGTTGGATGCCCCCATGCGGGTTATGGCGAAAACCCGTTACAGTCAAAAGGAAAGTCCTGCGATCCTGCATCAGGTGGGGGAGGATGAGCTCCTTTTGGAATTTGATCAGCCCCAGCGCGCCATTACCCCCGGCCAGACCGCCGTGTTTTACGACGGGGACCTGGTAGTGGGAAGCGGCGAAATTATATAGGCTTTACGTAAACGATCTCACGACAAAAAAGGAGAAGGTGCGTATGAAGGTTAAAAAAGCTGTGATTCCTGCTGCGGGACTTGGTACCCGTATGTTGCCCGAAACCAAGACGCTTCCCAAGGAAATGCTTCCCATTGTGGACAAACCTGCCATCCAGTACGTGGTGGAGGAGGCGGTAAACAGCGGTATTGAGGAAATCCTGATTCTGACCAACCGCAGTAAAACGGTGATGGACGATTATTTTGACTATCACCCGGAGCTGGAAGCCAAGCTTCGTGCCGCCGGCCGGGAGGATGATGCCAACATGATCCGCAAGGTGGCCGACATGGCTCACTTCACCTTCATCCGACAAAAGGAAACCCTGGGCCTTGGGCACGCAGTCCTTTGCGCCAAGCGGTTTGTGGGGAATGAGCCCTTTGCCGTGCTTTTGGGAGACGATATTATGAAAAGCGATCCTCCCGTTACCCGTCAGCTGATTGATGCGGCGGAAAAGTACAATTGCTCCGCCATGGGCGGCCGTCACGTGCCCCTGAAGGAGATCGGAAAATACTGCACCACCCGTTATGAATCCATTCCCGGCGAGGAAAAGATATTCCACCTCCTGGAAGCCATCGAAAAGCCCCGCCCGGAGCAGGTGATTACCGATTTTGCCATTCTGGGCCGCTACGTGTTTACCCCCGAAATTTTTGAGGTGTTGGAGCATCAAACCACCGGTTTCAATGGAGAAATCCAGCTGACCGACGCCATTGACGGTCTTGCCAAACGGTCGAAGGTGGTTGCAGTAGACTTTGAGGGACGCCGTTTTGATACCGGCAGTATGACCGGTTATCTGGAAACCGTGCTGGAATATGCCTTGGAATCGGAAAAAACCGGTGCCTGGCTGAAGGAATATATCCTGAAAAAGGCGGAAGAGTGGAAATGATTTGGCTTGGTATCGACCTTGGGGA
>JAFYNU010000346.1 GCA_017547975.1 Clostridia bacterium | reverse complement strand
ACGACGGCTTCGCCGCCTTCCATAACCGATACGCAGGAGTTGGTGGTACCGAGATCTATACCGATGATTTTTGCCATTTTGAGTTTACCTCCAGATAGTTTTTTTATAAAAGATAGATGTTTTGTATGTTAACCCCTTGTTTTCACAAGAGCGGGTCGGACGACCTGACCATCCCGCACGTAACCCTTCAGGAAGGTCTGGGCGATAACGCTTTCGCCGGAACCGTCATCCTCGTGCATGATGGCTTCATGGAAATTGGGATCAAACTTGGTGCCTTCGGCGGTGTCCACTTCGGTGACGCCAAGCTTGGCAAACTGTTCCTTCATTTGCTTCAGGGTCATTTCCAATCCCTGATAAAGGGCCGATTCCTTCTCGGCTGCGCTTTCCAGCGCCCGTTCCAGGTTATCCAAGGAGGGCAGAAGCTCCTTCACCGCCTTCACGGTGGCGTCGGCATATATACGCTCCTTTTCCTTCATGGTACGCTTGCGGAAGTTGTCGTATTCGGCGGCCAGACGCAGGTAGCGATCCTTGGCCTCCTCCAGCTCCTTTTTGCCCTCGTCGGCAATGCTGTCGGATGCTTCGTTTTCGGGGGCGTCCTTGGCGCCCTCGGCGGCTTCGGTAACTTCCTCACCACCTCCTCCACAGGGGTGGTTTCGGGTGCCATTTCTTCGGCGTCCTTGATCTTTTTAGCCATGTTCTATCCTACTTTCTTCGTGATGCGTTCATTCTTCGTCCCGGGGCTCCCCAAGGATCCCATCGATTACCCGGCCCAGAATCCGGGCCACGAACTGCAGCCTGGCGCTGGTTCTGGCGTAGTCCATACGGGTGGGTCCCAAAAGACCCAGGTAGATGTGGGAATTTCCCGAAAGGGGGATGTCGGTAACGATAAAGCTGGAATTTTCCAGGGGGGCAATTCCGTTTTCCTTGCCGATGCGGATATCCACAAGCCCTTCCCCTACTCTGTTTTGCCGATCCCGGTCCCCAACGATCCAGTCCCCGTCGTTGTCTCCTTCCAAAAAGTCGAAGATCTTGCGGGCATAGTTCAAATCGTTGTATTCGGGGTAGTAAAGCAGCTTGTTGGCACCATCCACCCGAAGCTCCTGGGAGGAATATTCCGAAATGATACTTCGAATATAATCCAGGATGGCGCTTAAAAGCTCCCGGGCTTCCCCGGCAGAGTTCTCCAGCTCAGCCATGTGGCGGAAGGAAATATCTCCGGGGGCCAACCCTACAAGCACTCGGTTCAGCGTGTCTGCCAACCGTATCACCGCTTCCGGCGGGACGGGGCGGGTGGTGCGGATCATCTTGTCATTGACCATGCCGGTGGCCGAAATGACAACGAATACAAAAAGATTCTCTTCGCATGGGAACAGCCGGATGGATTTGATTACGTCTCCCCCGGTCCTGCGGGTCAGGCTGACCGACGCGTAGTTGGTCATGTCGGAAATGGCTCTGCCTGCTTCGGCAATGAGTCGATCAATTTCCTGAAGCCGGGCGTCAAAGGCCCCGGAAATCCGTCGAACCTCGCTTTCGCTCAGGCTTTGCTGACGCATCAACTCGTCCACGTACACCCGGTATCCCAGGTTGGTGGGGATTCTGCCGGCGGAGGTGTGGGGCTGGGTCAAATAACCCATGGCTTCCAGATCGGCCATTTCGTTGCGCAGGGTTGCGCTGGAAACACCCAGATTGTACCGGTCCACCAGCACCTTGGAGCCAACTGGCTCCGCCCGCTCGATGTACTCGTCAATGATGGCCTGCAGTATTCTCTTTTTGCGGTCTGTAAGCTCTCTCATATCCTTTCACCCTTTTCCGAAATTAGCACTCTCTTTTCCCGAGTGCTAACTCCGGGTATAATGTACCACTATTTCTGGCACTTGTCAATAGCTTTTTGAAAAAAACTTTTGCCCCGGAGGGAGGGAAATGGAGGTAAGAGGTAATAGTGAAGAGGTAAGAGGTAGGTCGTAGGGACGCGCATTGCGCGTCCGCCCCATGCCGCTTGCGGCATGGGGAAATGAAAACGGTAAAAGGTATGAGATAAAAGATAGGTGCATACAAGCAGCACACACCTGGAAGCCTCCCTCTGACGAGGGAGGTGGGTGAGCGTAGATCCCCAAAGGGGATCCGCAAACCCGGAGGGAGAGAAAAATAGTGAAGAGTGAAGAGTAGGGCGGGGCGGGAATCAGCGATTCCCAAGCGTCCCGCCGTGCAGAAGGCTAACCTATGTGAATATAGCACACGTCTCCCCCATATGGATGGCCGTCCCTACGGAGAGGGACGGCCATCCCTCTTCACTAAAAAAAGGATGCCCATTCGAGCATCCTTTTTCCGATATAGTATTGGCGGAATCAGAACTTAATATTCTCAAGGGGTACCAGGTACTGGGCGCGGCGGTTTTCCTGCTCGGCAAGATAGCTCTTGTCGGCCGATTCGTGGAGCTGCTGGAGATATTCGTGGTGGTTCTTCATGATCTCCTCATTGCTGCGGCTGAGGATCTGCATGGCGATGGAGCTGCAGTGGTCGGCGGCGCGTTCAAAGGAGGTGAGCATATCCATGAAGAAGAGGCCCGAATCGATGGAGCACTTGCCCTGGCAAAGTCTGGCGGTGTGGCGGTTCTTGAGAAGGAGAACCATATCGTCGATAACCTCTTCCAGAGGTTCGATGCGGCTGCAGATGTATTCGTTGTCGGTTTCCAGGGCTTCCACCGTCAGGCGGATGATTTCCTGGATGGCATCCCCGAGAATGGCCATTTCCTGCTTGGCGCTTTCGGAGAAAACCAGTTCCTTTTCGGCCATGGCCTTGGCGGCTTCGTCAAAGTCGGAGGCGTAGTCGCCGATGCGTTCGATGTCACGGATGCACTGCATGAGCATATTGCGCATACGGTCATCGGGGTCGGTTTCAATGTTGACCGAAAGCTGGATCAGGTAGTTGTCCGCCATATCGGTGAAGTGGTCCAGACGGTTTTCCTCTTCCTCGATCTTTTGGGAGCGGGCTTCGTCAAAGGAATCAAACTGGAGCAGGCTTCGGGCAATGTTTTCCCGGGCGTTTTCGGCCATCATGGCGGCGGTGCGGGCCACCCCACCCAGGGCGACGGCGGGAACGGTCATCAGCTTTTTATCCAGGGCAGCAAGCTCGGGGTAAATTTCTTCCGGCTTGGGGTCTTCCTTAACCAGCTTGCAGGCAATGGTAACCAGCCAGCCGGCGACGGGAAGCAGGATGAAGGCGGTACCAAGGTTGAACACCGTCTGGAAAATAGCGATGGAGGCCGAATCCACGATGCCGCTCCACAGGCTGGGGAAGGCACCGGCGCCCTGCAGAATATACATGGCGATCATGAAAATAACGGTGCCGATGGTGTTGAATACGATATGTACGATACCGGTGCGCTTGGCGTCCTTGCTGGAGCCAATGGAGCACACCATGGCGGTGGTGACGCAGGTACCCAGGT
>JAFYNU010000345.1 GCA_017547975.1 Clostridia bacterium | reverse complement strand
GAAATCTACGACTTCTATGTGGAAGACGGTGTGGCCCATGTGGAGTGCTCCGAAGCCTGCAAGGTTCGTTTCCACGCCGACCGTCACCCCACCCGTATCGTGCGGGATGCAGAGGGGAGAATGACCCATGCAGAATACGATTTGAAGGGTAACTGGCCAGGAAGCTACGACTATGTTCGTGCGGTGGTCATTGACAAGGATGGCAAATACGCCTGGACCAACCCCATTTTCCTGAAATAAATACATCAAAGCAAGACCGCCGTTCCCCAAACAGGAACGGCGGTCATTTTGTTATTTTTGGGGCAGAATCACCGTGATGGATTTTGGAACCAGGGTGATTTTGGGGTCGCGCATTTCGATGATCTCGCCGTCCACGTTCATGGGGATGGGGTCGGGGGCGAAGAACTGCATTTCACGGCGAACCGAGTGACTGACGAAATCGGCCTTGGGATTATGTACGTGTTCCCCCCGGCGGAAGACCCCCACGAAGCGGGCGAATTTGGGGATGGACAGGGTGGGAATGGTGATCACGTCCATCAGCCCGTCATCCAGGGAGGAAATGGGGGAGGCCTTGTAGCCGCCGCCGTAGTAGCGCCCGTTGGCCGCCAGGGCGAAGAGCAGGGGCTTCTTCCCATCCGAAAGTTCCTCCCCGTCGGCCACCACCCGCAGGTAGTGCCTGCGGTGGAAAAGCAGACATTCCGCCAGGGCGGTGTTGTAGGCGTTCTTGCCGCCGATGATGGGCTTGGTTTTGTATTTTGCCATGTTTTTGCAGGTGATGGCGTCGAACCCGGCGGAAACGATGTTCACGCTGGTGTAATCCCCAACCCGTATGCTGTCGATGGGGAGGAGGGTACCGTTCACCAGCTTCCGGATGTCCCGAAAATCCTCCGGGGAATATTCCGGAAAGCTTTTGATGAAGTCGTTGCCGGTGCCCACCGGAACGCAGGCCACCGCAAATCTGGGGTTCCCTGCGCCGCCGTTCACCACTTCAAACAGAGTGCCGTCCCCTCCGCAGGCGTAAACCGAAAGCTCGCCCGGGTGGCTCGCCAGGGCCTGCTTCACGATCTCCCCGGCGTGCCCGGGGGCTTTGGTCAATTGATACGCCGCGTCCAGGGAGGGATCCAGGGCGTTGATCCTGGCAATCAGATCGGCACTGGCATCGCTTTTTCCTGCGGCGGGATTGATGATAAACAGGTGCTTTCGCATATAGGCAGATGTCTCCTTGGGTGAAATCAGTTGATGCCGTCCTCGGCCCAGTGGGTGGAACGGGATACGGCTTCCCTCCAACGATCCACGTAACCCCTGTAACGGGCGGTTTCCTCGCCCTCAAACAGGCGATCACGAACGCGCATTTTTTCCAGGTCCTCCAGGGTCCAAAGACCGCTGTGGAGGCCGGCAAAGAAGGCGGCGCCCATGGCGGTGGTCTCCCGCTGAATGGGGCGGTCCACGGTGAGGCCCGAAATGTTGGCCTGGAGCTGCATCAGGATATCGCTGGCGCTGGCGCCGCCGTCCACCCGCAGGCTGGTGATGGGACGGCCGGAGTCGGCCCGCATGGTTTCCACCAGGTCGTTGACCTGGAAGGCGATTCCTTCCAGGGTGGCCCGGGCGATGTGGGCTTTGGTACTGCCCCGGGTCAGGCCGATGAGCATACCCCGGGCGTACATGTCCCAATGGGGGGCACCCAATCCGGTGAAGGCGGATACCATGTAGACCCCGCCGTTGTCGGGCACAGAAGCCGCCAGGACGTCGCATTCCTTGGCGGTGGAGATGAGTCCCAACTCGTCCCGAAGCCACTGGATGGAGCTTCCTGCGTTGAATACGCTGCCCTCCAGGGCGTAGGTGGTCTTGCCGCCCAGGGACCATGCCACCGAGGTGACCAGACCGTGGGAGGAACGGATGGAATCGCCACCCAAATTCATCAGGGTGAAGCAACCGGTGCCGTAGGTATTTTTGATCTGTCCGGCTTCAAAGCAACACTGCCCGAACAGGGCCGCCGCCTGGTCCCCGGCGGAGCCGCAAATGGGAATGCCCGCCAGGTCTTCAATGCCCGGGATGCCCTTGGCCACCACCCCAAAGGGGGCGCTGGAGGGTACCGGGGTGGGAAGCATGGCCTCCGGCAGGTTCAGAAGGGACAGGATGTCCCGGTCGTAGGTGAGCTTGTCGATGTCAAAAAGCATGGTGCGGGACAGGTTGGAGTAGTCGCTGACGTGGGCTTTGCCCCCGGTCAGGCTCCAAATCAGGTAGGAATCCACCGTGCCGCACAAAAGCTGGCCCCGCTCGGCAGCGGCGTAGGTGCCGGGGAGGTTGTCTAAAAGCCACTTGTATTTGGTGCCCGAAAAGTAGGCGTCGATGAGAAGGCCGGTTTTGCGGCGGATGTAGTCCTCCACCCCCTCCTCCTTGAGCTGGGTGCAGTAGTCGGCGGTGCGGCGGCACTGCCACACGATGGCGTTGTGCACCGGTTTGCCGCTTTCCTTCTCCCACAAAATGGCGGTTTCCCGCTGGTTGGTGATGCCGATGCCCACGATATCCGAAGCCTGGATACCGCTTTTTTGGTAGGCTTCCCGGAGGGAATCGATCTGGGTTTTCAGAATTTCTTCCGGGTCATGCTCCACCCAACCCGGTTTGGGATAATACTGGGTCAGGGGGCGGCTGGCGGTGGCCACAGCCCGGCCGTAGGCATCGAAAATGATGGTGCGGGACGAAGTGGTCCCCTGGTCCAATGCAATCACATACCGCATACGCATTCTCCTTGACATGAAATGAAATAAAGGGTACAATAAAGACAAAATCCAACCTGGTTATCTACAGTATATCACAAAAGGAGGCATTTGGCTATGGTAAAAAGCAGTTCCTTTTATTTTCCTTCCAAAGATGGTATGACCCGCATCCGTGCCCGGGAGTGGTACGGGGAGGGGGAACCCAAGGCGGTGGTGGAGCTCATCCACGGCATTGCGGAACACATCGATCGGTACGACGCCTTTGCCTCATTCCTGGCCGAACAGGGCTATTACGTGGTGGGTCACGATATTCTGGGTCATGGAAAAAGTGTGGCCGGTGAGGCCGAAAAGGGCAGCTTTGACGTGGCGGGCGGCTGGTTCACCAACGTGGAGGATATCCGGTTTCTTTACGAACTGACACGGGAAAAATATCCCGACCTGCCCTACTTCATGCTGGGTCACAGCATGGGTTCCTTCCTGCTCCGAAGCTACGTGCCAAGCTATGGGGAGGAGCTTTCCGGGGTGATCCTCAGCGGAACCGGCTACGTCCCAAATATTGCCCTGAAAATGGGACAGATGATGGCGAATCGGGTGATCAAAAAGCAGGGGGATCACGCCAAAAGCGAAGCCCTCCGGAAGATGGCATTTGGGGGCTACAACAAGAAGATCCCGAATCCCGAAAGCGAAAATGCCTGGCTCAGCCGGGATCCGGCCGCCTACAAGGCTTATGACGCCGACCCCGATTGCGGTTTCCTGCCCACCGCCCTGACCTATCGGGAAATGTTCCGGGGTATTGAATTTATCCAGTCCCCCAAGAGCCTGATCCGCTGGTCCAAAGAGATTCCGGTTCTCCTGCTTTCGGGCAGTATGGACCCGGTGGGAAGCTATGGGGATGGGGTACGCCGGGTTCGTGCCGACCTGGGTGCCGCCGGGGTCTACAACACCAAAATGAAGCTTTATGACGGCGGCCGCCACGAAATGCTCAATGAAATCAACAAAACCGAAGTGTACGAGGGTATTTTGTACTGGCTGGAAGAACAGAGAGGAAGAGAAGAAATATGATGACGCCTGAAGAAAAACGTGAATTTGTCCTGCGGGCCCAGCTGATGCTGGGGAAGCTGAAGCAGGATACCGAACTATCCCCCATGGATCGCACCGATGCGGTTACCGCTCTGGAGGCGGCGGCGCTGTTTGCCCGGGGACGCATCATCCGGCATGGGGTCACCAAGCTCTTTACCCTGGATGCGGTACGGCTTTACCGGCACATGGCCAACCTGAAGCACTACTCCCCGGAGGATCGGGCATACTTCCTGGAGGTCAGTAAGGTGCTTTCCGAAATGTTCCCTGAGGATAAAAAGGCCGAGGGAAAGAAGAGGAGAAGATAACGTGGCACTTACAAAAGAACAGATGGAACTGATGGCGGAACGGTTTGGACACGACACCCTTCTGTCCCTGGCCACCTGTGACGGGACCGGACCCAGCGTGCGGCACGTGAATGCCCTGTTTCAGGGGGATTCCTTCTACGTGATCACCTGGGCCAAGTCTGGAAAAATGGAACAGCTTGCGAAAAATCCCGCCTGCGCCGTTTGCGGCGATTGGTTCACCGCCAGGGGTGTGGGGGAAAACCTGGGCTGGGTGGGTAAGCCCGAAAATCAGTCGGTCATGGCAAATCTGCGCCTTG
>JAFYNU010000344.1 GCA_017547975.1 Clostridia bacterium | reverse complement strand
GGCTTTACCATCGCTGGTGGTCGTTCACAACCCGCAAGATCGGGGATTCGGGGCGCTTTTTGTGGGTGCGGAACAATTTCTCCACCCTGATTTCCCAGGTGGTCAATACGGTGATCTTTACCTCGGTGGCCTTTGGCGGGTGGTATTCCTGGGGGGATATGTTTTCCATCATGCTGTCCAGCTACGTGATTTACGTCGTGACCAGCCTTTTGGATACACCGGTGGTGTATCTGGCCCGCAGAATGAAAAAAGCCGGGATGATCCCCGGCGAAGCATAACAAGGAGGAAGCGTTATGGTATCTCAGCTTTTGAATCCTGCACCGGGCATGCCCCGGACCGACTACCCCCGTCCGCAATGGGTACGGGAAAACTGGCTTTGCCTGAATGGCGAATGGGACTTTGCCTTTGATTTCGGCGTCAGCGGCGAAGCCCGCGGTATGGTGACGGGGGGCGACTACCCCCTGACCATCACGGTGCCCTTCTGCCCCGAAAGCAAGCTTTCGGGCATTGGCTACACCGATTTTATCCCGGCGGTGTGGTACAAAAAGAAGCTCACCCTGGGCAAGCTTCCCGGGGGACACACCATCCTCCACTTCGGTGCGGTGGATTATGAGGCGAAGGTGTGGGTGAACGGTATTTTCTGCGGCTCCCACCGGGGAGGTTACACCTCCTTTGAATTGGACGTGACCCAGGCCCTTCGGGTGGGGGAGAATGTCATCGTGGTCTATGCCCGGGACGATCAGCGGTCCGGCAAGCAAGCCACCGGTAAACAAAGTGCGGAATACAAATCCTACGCCTGCAGCTACACCCGTACCACCGGCATTTGGCAGACGGTGTGGATGGAATTTGTGGGGGAAGGCTACATGGCCTACGCAAAAACCGAACCCCACGCCGCCGATGGTGTTCTGGATGCAATGATCCACTTGGTGGGTGCAAAATCCGGGGACCGGGTGCGCCTGCTGGCAAGTTATGGGGGGAAGCCCGTGGGTGAAACCGAAGCCATGGTGGTGGGGGACAAGGCCACTGCCCGGTTGGCGGTGGAGGAAATTCACCTGTGGAACCCCGGGGCCCCGGCGCTTTACGACCTGACCCTGGAGCTTTTGCGGGATGGCAGTGTGATCGACCGGGTGGAAAGCTATTTCGGCCTTCGGGACGTGACCCTTTCGGACCGTGCTTTGGTGATCAACGGCAAACCGGTTTATATGCGCATGATCCTGGATCAGGGGTTCAACCCGGACGGAATTTACACCGCCCCGGAGGATGCATTCCTGAAACGCGATATCGAGCTTTCCATGGATCTGGGTTTCAACGGTGCCCGGCTTCATCAGCGGATTTTTGAGGAACGAACCCTCTATTGGGCCGACAAATTGGGCTACCTTTTGTGGAGTGAGTGGATCGGCGGGGTGGATTGCTCCGATATGCAGGCCCTGCCCTGTAACCTGCCGGAGTGGATGGAAAATGTCCGCCGGGACTACAACCATCCCTCGGTGATTGGCTGGTGCGTTTTCAACGAGACCTATCACGCCATGCGGCTGGATGAAAACGTCACCCGTACCATGTACCAGGTGACGAAAGCCATGGATCCCTACCGCCCGGTGATCGATGCCAGCGGCGGTGTCCATTACGATACCGATATGTTTGACGTGCACGATTACGAGCAGGATCCCGAAAAACTGGCTGAATACCTGGCTCCCATGCTGACCGACGAAGGCTATTTCCATAGCCCCATCGGCCGCTACCGGGGCAATGCACCGGTTCGTCCCGAGGAATACAAGGGACAGCCCTACTGGGTCAGCGAATGCGGTGGTACCTTCTGGAATCCCGCCCTGGCCAATGGGGAAGACGGCTGGGGTTATGGGGATGGTCCCAAGACCGAGGAGGAGTTCGCATCCCGCTACGAGGGTCTGATGGAGGTTCTTCTGTCGCACCCCCGGGTTTGCGGATTCTGCTACACCCAACTCACCGATATTGAACAGGAACAAAACGGCCTTTATTTCTATGACCGCAGCCGAAAGCTCCCCGATTGGGTCTATGACCGCATCCGGGAAGCCAATCTGAAGGTCGCAAAGATTGAAGAATAACACAT
>JAFYNU010000343.1 GCA_017547975.1 Clostridia bacterium | reverse complement strand
TTTGGCTTCCTAAGGAAAACACAAATATAACAGGAGGAACCGAATGAATAAAGTAAAAGCCAAATGTCGTTATGCAAAAAACGGTCTTTCCAAACGGGTCGTAGTCCTGAAAGGCAATGATGCCAGCGGATTTGATGAGGTCATCTTTGTCCTGCGGGACGAAGGAGGCATTTCTTCCCGGGATTTTCTTTCGGAGGCAGAACGTATCGTTGGGGATTATACCGGAGGGACAGAAAATCGATTCCCCGCCCGCCTCCTTTGGATCCTTTCCGGACTATCGTTTCTTCTCTCGCTGTCCTGGATACTACACTTTATTTTTGCATAAAAAAGAACCGCGGAATTCCGCGGTTCTCTGTTTTTGGAAACTGTGGCTTATTCAGCAGCTTCTTCAGCGGGAGCTTCTTCAGCTTCGCAGCAGCAGCAAGCTTCTTCGTCTTCTTCGTCTGCGCAGCAGCATTCGCATTCGAATTCTTCGTCTTCGCAGTCGCAATCACAGTCGCAGTCACAATCGTCGCAGTCGCAATCGTCACAGCAGCAATCATCAAAGAAGAACTTCTTTACAAGCAGAGCAACGCCGGCCAGAACGCCAAGAGCAATAACAATAATACCAATAACCTGAGCTACCTTTTTCATATTCAGTATACCCCTTTCAAATTATGAGCCGGTAATATTCGATACCATAGCTTTCTATAGTATATCACCTTTTGATAGTATTTGCAAGAGGAAAGCGAAATATTTATGCCATAGTTTCCAGCATTTTCATGCTGACTTCGTACTGGGTTTTCCCTCCTGCGAAGTAAATTTCGGCTTCTTTGATCATATAATCGCTCATCCGGCGGCACTCGTCTCCGGCGGAGCCCGCAATGTGGGGTGTCATGTAAACGTTGGGCATGGTATAGAAGGGATGGCCTTCTTCCGGCGGTTCAGGGAAGGTTACGTCCAGCAGGGCATAACGGGCAGGTTCTTCCTTCAGTGCCCGCACCAGATCATCCTCCACCACCTGGGCACCGCGGCCGGTGTTCAGGAAGAAGGCATTGGGCCGCATTCTTCTGAAATGGTCGTAGTTCAGCATTCCCACCGTTGTGGGCAGATTGGCAATATGGTTGGAGATCACACCGCAGTTTTCAAAAATCTCTTCCAGGCTGGCTTTCTGTACGCCGTATTCCGCCGCCTTTTCTTCCGGGAAGAAGGGATCGTAGTAAAGAACGGTCAGTTTGTATTCCTTCAGGCGCCGAGCCACTTCCCGTCCGATCATGCCAAGGCCCAAAAGACCCACCTTTTCTCCGTAGTTGCCCCGGTAGGTGGCAAAAACCTTTTTGCCGGCTTCCCGGTCTGTTTTCAAGGGAAGAGTTGCGAAAAAGCCCTTGTTGGCAAGAAGAATCGCTGCCACCGTGTATTCCACCACCGGAATGGCATTGGCCGCCCAGGCAGAAAATACCTTGATTCCCAAATTCAGGAAAGGACGGGCAAAGGCCTGTACCGATCCCGCCGCATACATCACCGCTTCCAGCTTGGGCAGGCAGGTTTTGATTTCCTCTTCACTCAGGCTTGGCATACCCCAGGTGGAAAATACCACTTCGGTATCCCGATAGGCCTCGGGATTTTCCCAAAGCTCCCGACCGCTCACCGGGTGATCAGCCTGCATGTCATAGGACGATATGACCCGGTCCAATTCCTCTTTTCCGTACACCCGTGCCATGGAGTCCGGACTATCGCACAAAAACAACGCTTTCTTCATCTGCTCTTCTCCCCATTCCTCATTTACTAAAAATAAGGGTATAAATCGTAAGAAAAAGACCTTTTCTTTTGATTTCTCCCATGGTATAATAGCTTGTATGGCTGTAGGTTTACCCCTCTCCTATTAGGAGAGATCTTCGGCCAATTCCAGAATACTCGTTTTTGCCCCATTTGTCAAGACTTCTGTTTCTTATTTGGAGGAAATATGCCATTCGAAAGCTATACATATAAATCCCGTGGGGAAATCGAAGCCAAAGCAAAATCCCTCGGCCTCTATCTGCCCTTCACCGACAATACCGGAATTTTGCACACCCCTCACGCCGGGTTTGAAAATCGTCTGGTTTTCCAACCCATGGAAGGCTGTGACGGCAGCACCGAAGGGGACATCGGCGATCTTTCGGTTCGCCGTTATCTGCGCTATGCCGAAGGCGGCGTCGGCCTGATCTGGTTTGAAGCCGTGGCCATCACTCCGGAAGCCCGGGCCAATCCCCGTCAGCCCTGGCTCAACGAAAAAACCTTCGACAGCTTTGCCCGCCTGGTGGATCAGATCAAAAAGGTCGGCATGGCCAAAAATGGTTTTGCCCCCAAGATCATCCTGCAGGCCACCCATTCCGGCCGCTATTCCAAGCCGGAGGGCGTCCCCGCTCCCATCATCGCCTACAATAACCCCCTCTTCGAAAAGGACAACCCCATCGATCCCTCCCGCATCATCACCGATGGAGAACTTCGCCGGTTGGAGGATTGCTTCTACCAGACCGCCAAGCTTTCCGAGGCCGCCGGGTTTGACGGTATTGACGTCAAATGCTGCCACCGCTATCTCAACAGTGAGCTCATGTCGGCCTACAACCGTCCGGGCGAATACGGCGGATCGCTGGAAAATCGCTCCCGTCTCCTTCGCAACGGCGTGGCCGCCGCCAACGCCGCCACCGGCAAGGACTTTATCAAAACCACCCGCCTGAATCTCTACGACGCCTTCCCCTATCCCTTCGGTTTCGGCACCGACCTGGTGGAAGGAAGCACCAAGCGGGACCCCAGCGAGCTTTTCGTCGTTATGGAAGCCCTGCACGACCTGGGTGTTCGTCTGGTGAACATGTCCATGGGGAATCCTTACGTTAACCCTCACGTCAACCGTCCTTACAACCTGGGCGGCTACACCCCCGCCGAGCATCCGCTGGAAGGGGTTGCCCGCATGATCCAGGGTGTTTCGGAATTGTCCCATCGGTTCCCCGATATGGACTTTGTGGCTTCCGGTCTCTCCTACCTGCGTCAGTATGCCATCCCGGCAGCTGCCGCCCTGGTGGAAAACGGCGATGCCGCCTTCGTTGGTTTCGGCCGCGGAAGCTTTGCCTATCCCGACTTCCCTCGGGAATTGAAGGAAGGCACCTTTGACGAAAAGAAGGTCTGCATTGCCTGCAGCAAATGCACCGAACTGATGCGTGCCGGCTCGGTTACCGGCTGTGTCATCCGGGACAGCGAAACCTATCTCCCCCTTTACCGCGAATTTTGCATGAAGAAATAAACGCTCGGAGGCATTCATGAAAAAATATATCAAACCCATTCTTTCCCTGCTTCTCGCCCTGGTTCTGGCAGTTTCCTGCTGTTCCTGCGGTTCTTCATCCACCCTTCTGACGGTGGACGGCAATATCATCACCGAAGAAATTATGAACTACTACGCCTATGTTTCCACCTCCATGCTGGAGCTCTATTACGAAGGTGCTCTGGATTATTCCGCCGAGGTGGAAGAATTTGACGGACAGACTCTGGGCGAAGTGGTGAAGAAGCTTGCTTACGAGCAGATTCTCATCGACTACGCCACCCTGATGCTGGCCCGGGAATATGACCTGGAATTCAGCGAAAAAGAGATGGAGCTGGTAGAAACTCAGGTGGATACCGTTATTGCCAATATTGGCGACAACGCCTCATACGTTAAATTCCTCAACTCCCTGAACGTTTCCGACAAGACCTACCGTCAGATGCTTCAGAATCAGCTCCTTGCCAAAAAGGTGGAGGGATTCCTGGTGGAAGAGGGCGGTCCTATGGCGCTGACTGCCGATGAACTGGCGGCGGCCACCGAAACCTTCAAGGACAATTACGTCAACGTGGAATATATCCTCCTCTCCAGCTTCGATCTGGAATCGGGCGAAACCCTGGACTCCACCTCCATCGCCGAGCAGAAGGAGCTTGCCAAGAAGGTCCGTGCCCTGGCTGTTACCGGTAGCGACTTCCACAATCTTGCCGACAAATACACGGCTACCCCGGTTGATGGTTACAGCGCCTACATCAGCAAGGAGGATGCCGATATTCCCAAGGAATTCATCACCGCGGCCTTTGCCCTGGAAGAAGGCGAAATCAGCTCTGTCGTAGTCACCGACTATGGTTTCTACATCATCAAGCGCCTCCCCTTTGATGATTACTTCAGCACGGTAGCCACCAACGACGCCAAACAGGAAAAGTTTGAGAAAGTCATCAAAGAAGCCCAGGAACGCATGAGTGTTGTTTCCACCTCGGCCTACAACAAGTACGTCATCGAATGACACGGCGTCTGACCTTTCCGGTCGGCCCTTTGGAAGACGGCATGAAAGCAGGAAATTTCCTGCGTCACAAAGGAATCTCCCATACCCTGCTGGTTATGATCAAACGGCAGGGTATGCTTTTGTGCAACGACCGGCCGATTTTCTCCAACGTCCCCATCCATGCCGGGGACGTCGTTTCGGTGGAAGTGGCGGAGGAA
This sequence comes from Clostridia bacterium, assembly GCA_017547975.1. Taxonomy (GTDB): domain Bacteria; phylum Bacillota; class Clostridia; order Oscillospirales; family QAMX01; genus RUG11797. The sequence continues at coordinate 4,042 of JAFYNU010000343.1, read as the reverse complement.
TCCACCAGCACCACCATCGCCCCGGAGGAGGGCCCCCTCTCCATCCTTTATGAGGACGAGGATCTTCTGGCTGTCAATAAGGATGCCATGATTCCGGTACATCCCTCCCGGGCTCACGTGTACGGCACCCTGGCCGGGAGAGTCATGGCTTATTACAAGGATCGTGACTTCACGTTTCGGGCGGTGAATCGGCTGGATTTGGGCACGTCGGGTATTGTTCTGATCGCCAAAAATCCCCTTTCCGCCAATTGGTTCCACGAACGGGGCAATATTGTAAAGGAATATACCGCCTTTGCGGAGGGAACGTTTCCCCGCGATATTGCAATCGACCTCCCCATCACCCGGGAAGCACCGGAGGAAATGCGCCGCATCGTTTCCTCCACCGGAGAGCAGGCCCTGACCCTGGCTCACCGGGAGGAGGTGCGGGATGGCTTTTCGGTGGTGTCCTTTCGTCTTTTCACCGGCCGGACCCATCAGATCCGGGTCCATTCCGCCCACCTGGGCCACCCCTTATTGGGGGATACTCTCTACAATCCCGACGGTCTTTCCCTGGGGCTTTGCCGCCAGGCCCTCCACGCAAAACGCGTATCCCTGACCCTTCCATATTCTACAGATCGTATTGTCATTCAGGCACCGCTCCCGGAGGATATGGCAAGTATTATACTGTCTGTATAATTTTTTGTCATATCTGTAGGTCTCTTCTTCTAAAAACGCTATGACACCGCAAAACGGCAGGTTTCGGTTCCCCGATTCCTGCCGTTTCTCTATCATTTTTTCGTAGTACGTATTCCGTTACGGGCTATTTTGCGGAACATTTCACAATCATCTTCGTCACCAGCGCGGTTATTCAATCACGATCTTGCTTAGGGAGGTACAAGCAACAAAGGTAGTGGAGGCGTTTGGCCCAAAAATTCCCACATAGGTAGTGGTATCGGGCAGGAGCTTATCGATGTTGCAGATCCAGCCGATCACGATGGTATCGTTTTCCAGTTCGTCCGGGGTCAGGGTATAGCTCATTTCCTCGCCATACACGTCATAACCGTAATAGGTCACCCCGGTGGCATCGGGACGACCCACGTCGGCCAAAAACTCCTTCAGGAGAATGCCGTCCACTCGCAGGCTGGTGGGGCCGCTCCCGGCAACCGATTCGCCGGTCCCGTCACTATTGGTGATAATGCAGGTGGTTATCAGCTTGCTGAGCTCATGCTCCTTGGCCTCTGCCAGGGTGTATTCGTTTTGTTCGGCACCTTCCACTGCAAAACTCCAGTCGACGTTTTCCAGGGTAATCTTTCCCTTTTCTTCCTTGGCGATCTGATCGGGGGTCTTTCCGGTACAGGCGGTAAGCAACAAAATGGACAAGCTCATAAGTAAAACCAGGGAAACAATCTTTCGGTTCATTGCTGGAGTTCTCCTTTCTTCTTTTGGAATATAATTCCGATTCAATCCACGTAGTTCACCAGGTTTTCCCGGCGGGGCTTGCGTTCTTCCAGTTCACCCTTCCGATAACCCAGGGAGAGAGCGTAGTAGGGCTTGTATCCTTCCGGAATGCCAAACTCCTTTTTCAATTCCTCCTTTTTCTCCCCGTCAAAGGCAGGGGCGAAGGACCCGATAAACAGGCTGGCAATCCCCAGTGCGTTGGCGGCCAGGGCCATATTTTCGGTGGCAATGGCACAATCAGCCTGGGCAGAGGGGGTATTGATCTCTCCGGAAACCAGGATTGCCATGGGAGCACCCCGGAAATTATCGAAGGAAGGATCATTTACCATGGCCTTGATTCGTTCGTCTCCGCTTTCCAGCATGATGCGCTTGTTTTCGGCGGTAATCTTATCCAGCTTCTCCCGGCTTCTCACCACGGTAAAATGCCAGGGTTGCAGACCCATGGCGGTGGCCGCATACTTGCCGCATTCCAGAATGATCTCCACGTCTTCCGGGGCCACCGGCTTGGCTTCGTAGCTTCTCACGCTCTGTCTGTTCAGAATCAGTTTGATGCTTTCGTTCATATAGTCCTTCCTTTCTCTCTCCGCCGTATTTCATTCATTTGGGGAGCAACGGTCAAAAAATGTTCTTGATTTGTACCCCTCTTCGGACTTGAACACGGCTTTGATTTATGCTATACTTAGATAGGTTCATTTTAGCATTTCCTTTCTATGATTGCAACCATTTTATTTTTTTGGAGGTCATTATGAAAGTTTTGGTTACCGGCGGCGCCGGGTATATCGGCAGCCACACCTGTGTTGCTCTTCTGGAAGCAGGCTACGACGTCTGCGTCATCGACAATCTGGACAACAGCTCCTACGAAGCGGTCAAGCGTGTGGAAGAGCTCACCGGCAAAAAGATCACCTTCTACGAAAAGGACATTCTTGACAAACCCGCCATGGAAGAAATCTTTGCGGCGGAAAAGCCCGATGCCGTTATTCACTTCGCCGCTCTCAAGGCGGTTGGCGAATCGGTGGCAAAGCCCCTGGAATACTATCACTGCAACGTCTTCGGCACCATTGCCCTGCTTGAAACCATGAAGAAGTTTGGCGTAAAGAAGCTGGTTTATTCCTCCTCCGCCACGGTTTACAGCTCGGTCAAGGAAATGCCGGTGAACGAGCAGTCCTTCGCCTACGTCACCACCAACCCCTACGGCTGGACCAAGATCATGTGCGAACAGATCATCCGCGACACCTGCCATGCCGATCCCGAACTGGCTGTAGCCCTTCTGCGTTACTTCAACCCGGTGGGTGCTCACCCCTCCGGCCGCATCGGCGAAGACCCCGCCGGCATCCCCAACAACCTTATGCCCTTCGTGGCTCAGGTCGCCAGCGGCAAGCGGGAACGCCTGTCGGTCTTCGGCAACGACTATCCCACCCGTGACGGCACCGGTGTCCGGGACTACATCCACGTCTGCGACCTGGCCGATGGCCACGTTCTGGCTCTGGGCAAGATCACCGATGGCAACGGCGTTTACACCTACAACCTGGGCAGCGGCCAGGGCACCTCGGTTCTGGAAATGGTCAAAGCCTTTGAAGAAGCTTCCGGCCGTGAAATCCCCTACGTCATTTCTCCCCGCCGTCCCGGTGACATCGCCGAAGTATATGCCGATGCCTCCCTGGCCGAAAAGGAACTTGGCTTCAAGACCAAGCGCGACGTATACGATATGTGCAAAGACCTTTGGAACTGGCAGGCCCAGAATCCCAACGGATATCAGAAGTAAAGGCAGTTATCTATGACAGTATTTGAAAAATATCAGCAGTGGTTGAACTACGCCGGTCTGGATGCCGATTCCAAGGCGGAGCTTTTGGCCATGGAAGGGAATGAGAAGGCCATCAAGGATGCCTTCTACGCCCCCCTTTCTTTTGGCACCGCCGGTCTGCGCGGCATCATGGGCGCCGGTCTCAACCGCATGAATATCTACACCGTGGCATGGGCTACCAAGGGTCTGGCTCTCTACATTGCCGAAAACGGCAAGGAAGCCTGCGAAAAGGGTTGCGCCATCGCCTACGACAGCCGCAACAACTCCCCCCTGTTTGCCCGGATTTCCGCCGAAGTGCTGGCCGCCGAAGGCATCAAGGTTTATCTCTTTGACGAACTGCGCCCCACTCCGGAGCTCTCCTTCGCCATCCGCCGCAACGGCTACTTCGCCGGCATCAATATCACCGCCAGCCACAATCCCAAGGAATACAACGGCTACAAGGTTTACGGCGAAGACGGCGCACAGCTGTCCCCCGCCGCCGCAAGCAAGGTTTCGGCCTACATCGATTCTCTGGATATCTTTGCCGACGTCAAGCGTGCCGATTACGATGAAGCGGTTGCTTCCGGCATGATCACCATCCTGGACAAGGGGGAGGACGAATACTTCCTCAACCAGATCCTTTCCTGCGCCATCAATCCCGATGCGGTGAAAAAAGCCGCCGACGATTTCAAGGTCATCTATACCCCGCTCCATGGTTCGGGTTACCGTTTGGTCCCCGAGGTTCTTCGCCGGATGGGTCTCAAGCACATCCTCTGCGTGGAAGAGCAGATGGTCATCGACGGCAACTTCCCCACCGTGGCAAGC
>JAFYNU010000342.1 GCA_017547975.1 Clostridia bacterium | reverse complement strand
GCCCGGTGAATACCGAAGGCGCCCGGCGGGTGGGCATCGATCCCATCCTCTTCGAAGGGGATGCGGGCAAGCTTCGCACCATTTTGCAGGCCAAATTGGCAGAATAAAAGATTGACGATACAGAGGAAACAGATATGTCACTTTACAAGGAATTTATGGATATCGGCGAGTACTACGCCGCAGGGCTCTTTGAATTTCCCGAAGCCGGGGTGGAGGAACGCTACGCCAACGGCCTGAAGCGCTTTTTCGAAAACGCCCGGCTTCCCGCCTACGACGGGGGAGCCCTGTACCCCTGTGGCGTGCATCCCTACAGCTGCCAGCCCGACCTGGCCCTGTACCCCCATTATTGCAACACCCACTACATGAACCATGCCCGCATGAAGGAAAAGAGCGAGGTGTGCTACCACATCGCCCTTGGGGAAATGAACAAGGTCACCGGTTTCCCCACCCCCCACACCGTGGGCGGGGCGGGCTGGACCCATTCCTTCCCCAACTACCAGCGGGTGCTCACCGAGGGGCTGAATTCCTATCGCGCCCGGGTGGAAGCCCTGCCGGAGGACGATTTCAAGCGGGGGATGCTCCTGGTTTTGGAGGCCATGGAGATCTACCACCGCCGGAGCCTGGAGGTTTTGCGGGAAGCCAATGCCCCCGAAAAGCTGATTGCCGCCCTGGAACGGGTTCCCTATGAATCCCCCCGGAATATTTACGAAGCCCTGGTGGCATGGAACTTCGTTTACTACATGGACGGCTGTGACGACATCGGTCCCCTGGACCGCCATCTGCTCCCCTGGTACAAGGGGGAGGACCTGGTGGAACTGATCCGGGAACTTTTCCGCCATGTGGATGTGAACGACGGCTGGTCGGGCACCCTGGGCCCCGACTGCAACGGCATCACCCGGGACTGCATCCGGGCCATCCACAACGGACGCCGCCCCAACCTGCAGCTGCTGGTCACCCCCGACACCCCCGATTGGGTGTGGGAGGAAGCCATTGCCTCCATCGGCACCAGCTGCGGCCAGCCCGCCCTCTATAATTACGCCCTCTACCAGAAGACCCTCCATGACCTGATGCCCGACATTCCCGAAGAGGATTTGAAACGCATGAGCTTCGGGGGCTGTACCGAAACCATGATCGAGGGGCTTTCGGCGGTTGGTTCCGACGATGCCGGCATCAACACCGCCCTGGTGTTCGGGGAATGGATGCGGGAAGCCCTTGGAAGGTGCGAAAGCTACGAAGACTTCCTGGCAGGCTACAAGAAAAAGCTTCGGAAGGTCATTTTGGAGACCCTGGATATCCTCAACGCCCACCGCCGCACCCGGGCCATGTACCGCCCCAGCGTGGTGCGCTCCCTCCTGATGGACGACTGCATCGACAACCGCACCGAGTTCCAGGCAGGGGGCACCCGCTACATGTGGAGCGTCATCAACGTGTCGGGCCTCATCAACGTCATCGACTCCCTCAGCGTCATCCGCACCCTGGTTTACGAAAATAAGACCTATACGGCATCCGAATTCATCGAGAAGATGGACGGACGGGATCCCGAATTCCTCCACCGGGCCAAGGCATGCCCCGCCTACGGGGTGGGGAACGAGACGGTGGATGCCATTGGCGCTGACCTGACCCACATGATCGCCGACGCCATGGGGGAACGGGAATGCTATCCCCGGGGTAGCTTCTTCCCGGTTTCCAACCAGTTCACCACCTACGCCGATGCGGGCCGCCGCATCGATGCTACCCCCGACGGCCGGGGTCGGGGGGAACCCCTGTGCGACTCCATGGGTGCCATCCACGGCAACGACACCGACGGGCCCACCGCCCTCCTGAACTCGGTGTCCCATCTGCCCCTTTACCGCATCATCGGCACCCCCATCACCAACATCCGCATTTCCAAGGCCCATCTGCCCATGCTGAAATCGCTGGTGCTGGCTTACATGGAACAGGGGGGCATGCAGCTCCAGGTCAGCTGCCTTTCCCGGGAGGAGATTCTGGACGCCATGGATCATCCCGAACGCCACGAGAACCTGGTGGTTCGCATCGGCGGCTTCAGCGAATACTTCAACCGTCTGTCTCCCGAACTGAAACAGTCGGTTCTGGAACGCACCGAATACTAAAGGAGGACAACAACATGAAAACGGTACTTCTTTCGGGTGACTCCATCCGCCGGGGCTACGATGCCGCCGTCAAAAAATCCCTGGAGGGGATCGCGGAGGTGTATTATCCCGCCGACAACAGCCGCTTTGCCGCCTATACCCTGCGATACATTCACGAATTCAAGGATCTGGTGCCAGAAAAGCACGTGGATGTGCTCCATTGGAACGCGGGGCTCTGGGACTGCCTGCGGCTTTTCGGGGAGGATCCCCACACCCCGCTGGATATGTATGCTTACTACATCGACCGGATCTGCAAGCGCATCGAAAAGACCTTCCCGGAATCGAAGGTGATCTTTGCCACCTCCACTTCGGTGGAATCCGAAAAGATGCACCCCGATTTCAAACGCTACAACGAGGAGATCGAGGCCTACAATGCCCGTGCGGTGGAGATCGTCAAGGGTTACGGTCACGAGATCAACGACCTTTATACGGTGAGCAAGACTCTGCCCACCGAGGCCCATTCGGATGCGGTGCATTATTACACCCCCATGGGCACCGAGGTCTTTACCAAACAGGTGCTTTGCCACCTGACCAAAGCCCTGGAGCTTCCCGAAGTGCCGGCCTACAAGGAAGAGATTTACGTCATGAAACCGGTGGGAATTTGAGAGAAAGCAAAAATGACGCCATCGAGGCGCACTCCGTAAGGAAGTGCGCCTCAACTAAGTTTGCCCTTGCGGGCAAGTGAAGTTATCTACGATAGTGAAGTTGTCCTGCGGACAGTGAAGTTTCGCCTACGGCGAAATGGGCAAACTTAACTTCATTTGGTCTTAAGGACCAAACTTCACTGTGAACAAAGTGAGCAACTTCACTTTTGCGTTAGCAAAAACTTCACTTCACAAGCCGAAAAGAATCTGCTGTTTTTCGGCAAGTAT